>CAJPTO010000004.1 GCA_905373605.1 uncultured Prevotella sp. | reverse complement strand
CTCCGCGTTCTCTAAGCGTAGCGTCTTCTCCGTGCACTCGTTTAAAGAAAGAACTCTGCGTACTCTGCGCCTCTGCATGAGAATTAACCCCCAAACGTGGGTTAGCATGTAATTCTAAAACCATTTCTTCTTGACTATAATAATCAGTGATTATGCCAATCACTTCGCGGTAGTTGAATTAATCACCCCCCTCATCGCGATAAAAAACTTCGCAAAAGGAGTTGTTCATTATCCCGAACTGACGTAAGTTTTGTAAAACATTCGGTGCGGATTTTAACATTATGAGTGGGCTTGCGCATCACCAACTGCCCACCAGACCGCAAATATTTCATTCTCGCGTGAGCTAGTGATGAAGAAAACTGGATGAAAATGCATTTGCGAAAAGTGCTATTTAGCCGATTTTGATGCCATTTGCGGCAAAGCGTCATGCAAAGTGCGGCATTTAGCTTGGCTATTTCTATGAGAAAGCTAAGCTATTTGCATGAGATAGCTAAGCATTTTGCATGAAATAGCTTTGCTAATTGATGCAAATAGCCGTGTTATGAGCACAAAAGCCCCGTGAAACCCAGACTTGAGGCTCAGCAGAAGGCGCAAAGTTGAGGCTGTTGCGCATGGAAATGCACATTAAAAGTTGAATATACGCGTACAAACGGGCAAAAAAATGGTTGTGAAAAGTGGATGAAGCGACATTCTAGAGAAGCTAAAGAGTGCAAAAAGCTGCATGTTGCTTCCTCGTTTCAACAGAAATGACATGTGCCAGCAATGAAATCGCACACTTTTTCACGCATTTCCACCATATTTCTTCTCTAGAACGGAAGACGGAGAAGATGATGATATGTAAAGAAATGACAAACGATTTTGTGAAAAGGCGAAGAGGTGAAATAGCCTTTCATTGCACCTCTTCATCAAACAATCTGTCGAACCATTGTCGTAACAGCGATCTGTTGGCTATGATGTTGCGAATGTCATTAAGGTATTGCTCGTTGGCAGAACCAGGAATCCAGAGCTTGATGTAGCCCGAAGTGGAATATTTGTTGTCGATGTGCTTTTGGAAACGTTCCCATTGAGCCTCCTTGTCCATCTCGGGATAATTGGTCAGTCCGTATTGAATAGCTCGACGAAACACCACTTCGGGTTCTAGATCCCTGTCGGCTTCGGCCGTTATGCGCCCATAAACACTCCTGGGTGAGCGCGAAGTGGACGCTCGGTGGTCTTCCACGGCCTCTTTCATGGTAGCGATTTGTTCTTTCGAAAACCACTTTCGCAGGCGTTGGTCGGCCATGAGGATTTTTCCGCTTGTGATATGGTGAATGGCGCGCGGCCCTTCAAGCCCCAAATCGTGATAGGCCGCTGCCACATAAGCCATGTTAGGGTCGGCACCAATCTTCTCTGCCAAGGCCAAAGCGCGCTTGATTACGCGCTGAACATGAGCGATGTTGTGTGCGGGGTCGAACTGATTGTAGCGTGGAAGAATGTTACGTTCCACAAACTCCATCAAGTCTAGTTGCACTGATGATGTTGCCATGATGCTTTTTCCTTTCTGAATGATAGACAAAAAAAGGAGGAAATGCAAGCTGCCTATCCTCCTTTCATGTCGTTATGCCGCCGATCAGAGTGGCTTATGGGCTACCCTCGCTTGGCAATCCAAGTTATATTGTTCACTTCTTCTTGCCATTCGGCAAGTTAACGGGATAGCGTTGCTGGCTTTTGAGCCACTTCTTTTTTCGCTCCTCGTATTGCTGGTTCTTGTTCTCGATATAGTTGTCGGCCATAACAAGCGTTTAAGGTTACTGCACCTTGGTGTAGATCACGCTGAGTTGTATGGGGCTTCCATCCGCACCCGTTCCCTTCAAGAGCTTGGTAGAGGTGAGCGACATGTTGTGGGTAATCTTGGTGATGATGGTTTCGGTGGTACCCGACTGCGTTCTTCGCGTGCTTGTGGTAAGGGTTACAGGCACCATCACCAGCTTGTTCCAGTTGGCACTGGTGCGTTTAGACTTCTTCATCACGTTAACCACGTTGGCAATGTTGTCGAAGGTGTAGGTGTTGGCTGCGAGAGTGCCGAGGAAAGACACCTTGTTGTCCATCAATATATCTTGCTTGAAGAAGCTGTCCACGCTGTCGGCGGGCAACAACAACACACTCGATGCTGGGCTCAATGCATTTTCGCTTTGTGTATCGTTGTTGGCACGCGGCACGGTAAGCTTCACCTGGTTGATGTTCTCGCCATCATGTCCTTGTCCTAGGTCGTCGACAGGGATGGTTATTTGCGTGAAAAATCCAGCCGGCGTTTTGAGATAAGTGTACTTGCTGTCGGCAATCAGTGCGGCCGAATCGGCTTTGCTGCTTATCTTGGTGTGTTGCAAAACCTCCTCGGTGCCCACAAAGGAGAACCACCTGGTGGAGTCTTTGCCGCTAATTCTTTCTTTATAGAACACGTTGAGCACGCAACCAGCCACATGCGCCATAGCTCCTAGGCCACTTTTATGCTTGAAGTAGAAGCCCGGCAGCACATTGGTGAGGAAGCTATAGGTGTTGTTGAAATATTCGGGATGCTGATAATAGGTGCGCAAGAAGTAAGTGCCAAGGTTGTTGTAGGTGTTCCCGTTCTTGTCTTTATAGGCATCATTAAGACGGATGAGGATGCCCTTGGATGTTCCTGCTTTGGAAGTGAGGGTGTAAGTAAGGTCTTTGTTGATGCCGTTGGTGGTGCGCACGTAACCTTTTTCCTCTGGGTCGAAGTTGGTGTAATAGGCACTTGTCTCGAGCATGGGTTTGCTCATCTCGCGCATGTTGAGCGTCATCTGCACTGTAGAGTCGCCATAGGATGTGGTGAAAGGCAAGAAAATCTCGCACGAGTCGGCGATGATTTGATTGCCCTCCCTGCTCATGATGCTGTCTATTTTAGGCAAGCCGAGGTCGGGTAGGCTGTGAAACTGTATCATGGCATCCCCCGTTATGTATGAATTTGTTTCAGGGTCGACCACCTTTCCAAGGTATGCGATGGTGTTTTTAGAGAGCACGGAGTCTACAGACACCGTGCCACTTGCCGCCGCAAACGTGCTGGAAGACAAGGTGAAGCTACCTTTCTTGGTGAGCGAGTTGCCCAGCGTGTCGGTGGTATCGTCACAGCCAACGATGGCAAGAGCCACGAAGGCGATGGGGATAATTGCTTTTAAGTTCATGTTCGTTCAGTGTATAGAATGGGGTAGAGGTGCATGTCACTTTTCAGGACACACCTTTTCGTAAAATGTTTTATAAGGTTCGGTGAAGTCTTTACCGGGATATTTCAGCACAGGAACGCCCTTCTTGTCGGCATAATCCACCAACACTTGCTTGATGTTCTCGCTTCCCTCAATGACACCATCGCTGTAGGCAATGGCCAACTTCTCGAGTTCGGTGTAGTCGAACTCGCTGTTGAACTCGGACAGTGCGGCACCTTTGATGGATTTGTACTCCAACGTCTTCTTGAAATTCTGCCCCAAGCTCCCCTCCAATCCATGATTGAAGAGCGTTGTAACCACTTTTGTCTTGTTGAAAGCCGGCTCGTCTTTGAAAGCTTTCTTGATGAGCACGGGGATGTAAGCCGCCATCCAGCCTTGGCAATGAATGATGTCGGGGTTCCAACGCAGCTTTTTAACAGTTTCCAACACGCCTCGCGCAAAGAAAATGGCACGCTGTCCGTTGTCTGAATAAGGCTTACCCTCTTCGTTAAGAGCCATCTGGCGTTTCATGAAATAGTCGTCGTTGTCAATGAAATACACCTGAATTCGGGTCGAGGGGATGGATGCCACCTTGATGATCAGGGGGTGGTCGGTTTCGTCGATGATGAGATTGACGCCCGATAGGCGTATCACCTCATGGAGTTGGCCGCGCCTTTCGTTGATGTTTCCCCACTTGGGCATGAACGTACGTATCTCGTAGCCGGCTTCTTGAATGTTAAGTGGCACATTATAGCCCATCAAAGACATTTCTGAGTCGGGTACATACGGAGCTATCTCCTGATTGATGAATAAGATTTTTTTTGACATACTTGACCTTGTTTTGCGTGGATGGATTGCATACCACTTCTTAAAACTGACTACAAAGTTACAAAAAAACATTGATATACAGGGTGCAAGGCATGCAATTTGAAGTTCGATGGGTTGCTTTTTGGTATATTTTTAATGATATTCTTTCTTATTTAAGAAAAAAGCAGTTATTTTGCATGCGCTTAGAACAACATAGCAATGATAGTTTTTAAAAAGATTGTAGACTTGCAAGATGCTTTGGCAAGGGCCAGGGAGAAGCATCAGTCCATTGGTTTTGTGCCCACGATGGGTGCATTGCATGCAGGACACGCATCGTTGGTGCAGCGCGCGGTGGGCGATAACGACATATCGGTGGTTAGCATCTTCCTTAACCCAACGCAGTTTAACGACAAAAGCGACTTGGAACATTACCCGCAGACCTTCGAGGCCGATTGTAAATTGCTCGAGTCAGTGGGAGCTACTTATGTGTTTGCGCCTTTGGTGGAAGAGATGTACCCCACTGCCGACACAAGGGTGTTTGACTTCCCACCCGTAACAACGGTGATGGAAGGCGAAAAACGCCCGGGACACTTCAACGGCGTGTGCCAAGTGGTGAGCCGATTGTTCGACATCGTGCAACCCGACAGGGCGTATTTCGGCGAAAAAGATTGGCAACAAATTGCCGTGGTGAAACGCTTGGTGCAGTTTATGGGCAGCAACATCGACATCATTGAATGCCCCATCGTGCGCGAAACGAGCGGACTGGCCATGAGTTCGCGTAACGAAAGGCTTACAGCCGATGAAAGAAAGCTGGCCGCAAACATCTACAAGACGTTGAAAGAGAGCCTTGAAATGGCTAAGACACACGCGCTTGAAGACACGCGACAATGGGTTATTAAGGAAATAAACAAGCACGAAGGACTGGATGTGGAATACTTTGCCATCGTGGATGGGCAGACTTTGACCGACATCGGCAACTGGGAAGACAGCGATGAGGTGGTGGGCTGCATCACCGTTTATTGTGGAAAGACACCCATCCGACTAATAGACCACATTAAATATAAAGGATAAAGACATGCTTATTGAAGTGTTGAAATCAAAACTGCACTGCGTTAAGGTGACAGAGGCCAACATCAACTATATGGGCAGCATCACCATCGACGAAGACTTGATGGATGCAGCCAACATGATTGCAGGCGAAAAGGTGCAAATCGTGGACAACAACAATGGTGAGCGGTTTGAGACCTATATCATTAAGGGCGAACGGGGTAGTGGTGAGATATGCCTTAACGGTGCTGCGGCACGCAAAGTGCTGGTGGGCGACACGGTTATCATCATGTCGTATGCGCTGATGGACTTTGAAGAAGCGAAGACGTTTAAGCCCACCGTGGTGTTTCCGGAGAATAATAAGATAGCCCGATAAAAGAGGAATAAAGGCGCGAACAAACGCTGAAAAATGAATAATCCCCACGAGCAGATAGGATATGTCTGACTCGTGGGGATTATTTATGGGCCATAGCGTGGCACATAACGCACATGAGCTTGCAAACAAGGCCGTTACAGCCTGCTTGCAAGCTCATCTTTATTTGCCTTGGCCTCGCACATCAAAGCGCGAAAACCCGGCGTTGGGCATTATTCAACCACCACGAGCGGCGTATCTTCCAGCACGCTTTCGCCTTGCTTAACACAAACGGCAGTGACTTTGCCAGCCTTTTCGGCCTCGATGTTGTTGGCCATCTTCATGGCTTCCAGCACAACGAGCGTGTCGCCAGCGGCAACAGTGTCGCCAACAGCCACCTTAATTTCGGTGATAACGCCAGGCAGAGGAGCCTTAATGGCATTGGCCGTGTTGACATTGGCGGCAGGAGCAGCGCTCTCTTCAGCGGCAGCCGCTGCAACGGGTGCGCCCAACACCACCTTTTTCTTCTCGGGTTCGGCCTCCGGCTCCATCTCAACCTTGAAACTTTCGCCGTTAACCGTTACCTCTGCGATGTTCTCTTCGATGTCACCGATGGCCACTTTATACTCTTTGCCGTCGATGGTATATTTATATTCTTTCATATTTTGCTTTATGGTTTTTGTGTCAATGAAAGGAATTTGGCATTCCAAAGGGTTTCTCGTCTTTGAATGGTGATGAAACCAGGTTCTTTGTCGTGCACGTTATTGCCCTTGAACTCGTGAAGTGCCAATGCGATGGCAGCATAGATGTTCTTGTCTTTCGTAGCCATAACTTGATAATGATAAAATGAATGTTGAAACTAGGCTCGTTACATGGGCATGCAACCATGTTTCTTGGCGGGCAAGCTTTGACGTTTGGTAGCCAGTTGAGCCAATCCGCGGCAGATGCGGAAGCGCGTGTTGCGTGGTTCGATAACGTCGTCGATGTAACCATATTGAGCAGCCTGGTAAGGATTGGCAAACATCTCGGTGTACTCTTCTTCTTTCTCGGCCAAGAATGTCCTTACGTCTTCACCAGCGTCTTTCTTCTCCTTGGCTTCCTTGGCGCAGAGCACAGCCACAGCACCCGAAGCACCCATAACAGCAATTTCGGCTGTGGGCCAAGCAAAGTTAAGGTCGGCGCGGAGCTGCTTGCAGCCCATCACGATGTGGCTTCCGCCATAGCTCTTGCGCAGGTTGATGGTAATCTTTGGCACTGTGGCCTCGCCGTAAGCGTAAAGCAGCTGTGCGCCATGCAAGATAACGGCGTTATATTCCTGTCCGGTGCCGGGAAGGAAGCCGGGAACGTCTACCAAACTAACAATGGGAATGTTGAAAGCATCGCAATATCTCACGAAGCGAGCGCCCTTGCGCGATGCGTTCACGTCGAGAACTCCTGCGTAAGCGGCAGGCTGGTTGGCCACGATGCCCACGCTTTGGCCATTGAAACGAGCGAAACCCGTGATGATGTTCTTGGCAAACTTGGGTTGAACCTCGAAGAACTCACCATTGTCTGTAATGGCAGTAATCACCTTATACATGTCGTAAGCCTTGTTGGGGTCGTCGGGAAGGATGTCGTTAAGGCTGTCTTCCATGCGGTTGATGGGGTCTTCGCAGGCCACACGCGGTGCTTCTTCGGTGTTGTTCGAGGGGATGTAGCTAAGCAGTTTCTTAATCATGTCCATAGCTTCCTCTTCGGTTTTGGCCGTAAAGTGGGTAACACCACTCTTAGTTGCGTGTACCGATGCGCCTCCGAGGTTCTCCGAGTCGACATCTTCGCCCGTAACCGACTTAACCACTTTCGGCCCTGTAAGGAACATGTACGACGTGTTTTCCATCATCAGCGTGAAGTCGGTGAGTGCGGGAGAGTAGACAGCACCACCAGCACATGGGCCAAAGATGCCCGATATTTGTGGGATAACGCCACTTGCAAGGATGTTGCGTTCGAAGATTTCGCCATAACCAGCCAGTGCATTGATGCCTTCTTGAATGCGTGCGCCGCCCGAATCGTTCATGCAAATGACGGGAGCGCCCATAGTCATGGCCATGTCCATTATCTTGCAAATCTTCTGCGACATTGTTTCAGAAAGCGAACCACCGTTCACTGTGAAGTCTTGTGCATAGACATAAACAAGCCTTCCGTCTACCGTTGCCGAGCCAGCGACAACGCCGTCGCCGAGGTATTGTTTCTTTTCCATGCCGAAGTTGTGGCAGCGGTGCAACTTAAACATGTCGTATTCTTCGAAGCTGCCTTCGTCTACAAGCATGTCAATACGCTCGCGAGCAGTGTACTTTCCGCGTGCGTGTTGTTTTTCGATGGCTTTTTCGCCACCTCCAAGACGGGCTTGTTCGCGCTTGGCGATAAGCTCCTTGATTTTTTCTGTTTGTTTGCTCATAAGTTATTTAATTGTTTCCTTATTCTCAAAATATCTGCAAAGTTAGACAAAATGCACGTAATAATCTAATTTTATGCCCCTTTTGTTGTGTTCGGCGTGCTTTGATGGGTACATTTTCCGCTTGTGCGACATGCTATTACGCTTCCCAACAACGGTTAGAACTCGAAAAGAGCGCGCACGTTTACCAGCCTTCCCGTTAGATAATTGGGTACGGCGTATTGTTGATTGGTTACATCTGTTATCCAAAAGTAGCTGTTCACGTTGTTAATGCCGAAGAGGTTGAGGCAGTCTACGCCCAACCACACGTTTCTAAAGGGCGACTTTTTGTCCCGATGCTCGTTGTTCAGCAGGCGATAGCTCATGCCAATGTCGGCTCGTTTGTAGGCTGGTGCCCTGAAAGAGTGGCTCTCCAGCTGTCTGTGTGGGGCAGAGAAAGGCAAGCCATCAGCAAAAGCCAGCTTCAACGACATCTTCCAGCGGTCGGTTCCGGGGAAATAATCGGTGAAAAACATGTTTACCGAGTAGCGTTGGTCGGTGGGAAGGGGAAGATGTTTGCCGTTAAGGTTCATGCGCGTGTCCATCAATGACAGGCTAATCCACGAGTCGGTGCCAGGCACAAACTCGCCATACAGCTTCAAATCTATTCCTGCCGCATGGCCATTGCTGAGGTTATCGCCATAATACACCACCTTAACGTTGTTCACGCTGTAAGGAACAAGGTTGCTCAAGGCCTTATAATACAGCTCGCCCGTAAGCTTAAAGGGACGTCCCGAAACGTTAAAGCGATAGTCTATTGCCCCAATGAGGTGCACCGAGCGTTGGCTTTTTATCTTCTCGTTGAGCGTGGCACGTGTCTCGTTGTTCACCGTTGTGGTGTCGCGAAGTTCTTTAAAGAAGGGCGCTTGGTAATAAAGTCCGGCCGCAAGGCGGAAAGTGACGTTTGTGTTGAATGCCGGAACGATGCCCAATGATAGTCGTGGGCTAACAATCGTTTCCTTATTAAAGCCCCAATGGCTAAGACGGATGCCGTAATTGAGGGTGAAACGGGTGTTTTCATTCTTTCCGCCGAAGCGATAAGTGTCTTGTGCGTATGCTTCTACACGGCTTGCATCGAGCTTGTTTCGCGCCCTTAGCGAATAGATGAGCTGTAAGTCGCGGCCTGTATGTGGGATGCTGTAGCCGCTTGAGTCGCGCATCTCGTACTCGTGGCTGCGTTCTTCAATGTGTTCGCGTTTCAGTGTAACGCCGGTTTCCACCTCATGTTGTTTCGATTTGTGGGCAAACACCAGCTTTAGGCTTGTAACACGCGCCTGAAGAAAGTTTCTGGCGTGCTGAAAGTAAGTGCCAACACCGAGGTTCTCGCTCGTTTCGGTTTGCGTAAGCCAGTATTGGCCTTGTATGTCGTAGGTTTCTTTCTCTTTGGTTTGGAAGGCCGAGGCAACCAAAGCGAGCGATGTGGCATCGCCAAAATGGCGTTTCAAGCTCATTGAACCGAAAAAAGTGCGGAACAAGTCTTTCTCTTGACCATCGAAATAAACCCTGAACGACCGAACGTTTTGCATTGTGCCGAACTTCGTTTCGCGGTCGGTAGGTGTGAAATTGAAGTGGTTGCTGGATATGTTTCCTATGAAGTCTACCTCCCAACGCTTGTTGGGGATGTAGCTAAGGTATGTTTGATAGTCCAAGAAATTGGGGCTGTATTCACCCTTTGTCTCGAGCGAGCCAAGCAGATATTTCGTGGTTTTGTATCTGATGGCATTGCTCCACGAAAAGGTTTTGCTGCCCAATGCCACGTAAGCCGACCCCCCAAGCAGGCTCAACGACAGCGAACTCTCGAACCGTGTGGGGCGTTTATAGGTGATGTCTAATGCAGAAGACATCTTGTCGCCATACTTAGCGGCGTAACCTCCCGTGGAAAAACCAATCTTCTCAACAAGATCTGGGTTGATAACCGACAGCCCTTCTTGTTGTCCACTGCGCACAAGGAAAGGACGATACACTTCCACATTATTTATATATACGCTGTTTTCGTCGAATGCTCCGCCGCGAACATTATACTGAGAAGACAGTTCGTTATGTGTAGAAACGCCCGCTTGTGCCTGTATCAGCTCTTCAATGGCGTTGCCGCTGGCTGTTGGTGCAAGTTTGTTTGCGTCCTTTTTTAATTCTTGTGTTTGTCCTGTTTGCCTGCGCAACTCGGTAATGTTTACCTCACCAAGCGTGTTGTCGCCCTCGTGCAACACCACTTGGAGGGTCTGTTTGCCTCGTGGGTTTCTCAAAACGCGCGTTTTTGTTTTGTATCCAATCATGGAAAACCTCACCACCACCGAGTCGGCGGAGTGTAAAGTGAGGCTATACTCGCCCTTCAATGAAGTAAACGCCACCTTGCCTTGGCTCAACACCGAGACCGTGGCAAGCTCAATGGGCGAGAGTTTCTCATCGGTGACACGCCCTTGCAATGTAAACGTCTGCGCTTTCATCGTTGAAGGCAAAAGCGTTAGCACAATGGCACTAATCAAAATAATGTAACGGTTCATCATGGGTATAACGCAAAGCCGCAATAAAAATTGCATTGCGTGGGAAGAAATGTTGAAAGAGTGGCTATTGTGAGATTGTAAGCCATCATTTCTTTCTTAATCCTGCCCCAAAGAAGTTTGACGGCCAGCTTTTTTATTTGCTTATGATGCCCCTATCGCTTTCAAAATCCACTTCTGTCAGACGGCAACAATAATTTGTTAAGCTTTGATTTTTTTGTGTTAAGAAGCCAATAAAAAGCGAAAACGATGGCCTAATTTGGGTAATTTGCGCCTTTTTGCGCCATGTTTTTATCGTTTTGCTCCTTTTTGCGTTGCCGTTATTTCTTGAAATTCAAATATTAGGTCTATTTTTGTGGTCGAATAAACGTGAACAAAGTGATTGCACAACATTGCGTGAGAGGTTCTGTTTAAACAAATAGACAATCATCGCAAGAAGTTGAATGGTTGCTTTCAACGTGTTGAAGTTAATGAAAACATTATGGCCCTGAAGGTATTCAGCAGTAGTATTCAGAAGCTTTATGCAACCTAATGAAGGTCATTTTTAGATGATAGGCCGCTAGTGAAGGCTTTGTTACCATTATAGTTATAGTAAAAAAGGAACGCTAAAAAGTAAAGGAGTTATGTGTATGTGTGAGATTATTATTTTATTTCATCGCGCAGGTAACGTATTGTAGTCAATCGTTACTCTGCCTGCAATGCACGCCTTTTTCCAACTTTGGTCAATATGGCGTGTAGACACCCTTGTGTGTATATTATAAGAATATCTATCTATAAGTATTATTAAAAAACGAGTATTATGAGAAGAATGTTTTTACACGCCAAAACAGGCGGCAGCTTTATTGTCGCGCTCTTGCTCGGTGTGTTTTTCGGCTTTGTTCAGGGCAAAGCGCAAAACGTTATCGTGAGCGAGAATACGGGTAGCATGATTTGTTCGCAAACGGTTTATGGTGGTGGAAACACCGAATTGGGTTTTGCAGGTGGCGGATTTGCCACTTGGAAACACTACCAATTGCCTTTGACGATGACCTCTGCCGATTATTCCAACCTCTCTTCCAATGGGCAATTGGCCGTACACGCCAACAACCTTTATAATGTTGGTAAGAATAAAGGCATAATTATAACGGGCGGAAAGCAACACGACGGACTTCTGACCCTTGCTTTGCCTAGGGGCTACAGGTTTACTGGCTATAAGATTATTGTGCAAAACAACGTGTTGAAGTTCGGTGGGAAAAATAATCTGGTTGTTAATCACAAATACAACATGTACTTTGGCGAGACAAATTCCGCGTTCACGTTCAAGACTGGTTATTTCAAAAACCTTGGAAAAGGCGTTCACAACACGGAATATGTCGTTGAACGCACAATTGGGCAGTTTGATGATGTGGTAAACATCCTTTATTTCAAATTGTCTAACGGCACCAATGGCCATCAAGGAAACGCATTCGTGGGCGCAACGATGAAGCATGTTGAGCTGTACTTCACCCCCGAAGCACCTTTCTATGTTTCACTAGCACCTCAAACGACAAGTGAAACGGGCGTAAGTGTTGCTAGATGTCCATTTGCAACGGGCAAAGTAGACGTGGGACTTATCAAGCAAAACAAATACACCAATGTTACACGCCAAAGTTATATCTACACCAATGTGAAGGATCAGATGGCTTCGTGCTTGTTCTACGAGAAGGCTAGCGTAGACGAAACCCTGGCTTTGGATGCGCGTACAGCTGGTTCCGCAGCTGGAAACAACACCATCAAGGCGGTTCGTGTTGGGCAGAAGAACTACTTCCAAATCGAACCAGGGCAGACTTATTTCGCCGAAACGCCTGTTTCTGCCTACGACCAGATGCAAAACACTGTGCCGTTGTATTATCGCATCACGGCTGCAAAGATAAACTATCAGCCCAATGGCGAGCAGGGAGGAGATTATTTCTACATTACCTACGTGTATGATGGCACAACATATTACCTGCAAGACAATGGCCAGTTTGACTTAAAGAAACAAGGATGGAGGATTAATGGTGACGGACATATCTATTCTGTTGACACGCACGCCTACCTTTCAGTTACGGAAAATAACGAGTTAACAGTAAGCGGAGTAGCTCCAGGTGCGTTCGAGATAGAGAATGGCTCCATAAAGATTCGCTATACCAGCTTGTGGATGATTGGCAACCCACCAAACGAACCTGTAAGCTTCGATGAATACAACGCTGACGTTGTGGCTAAAGTTAGAGATGCTTCTGCAGGCTACACTTTGAAAGTTTACGAGGCAAACGGTGAGAGAGCCAGAACGATTGACGTCACCGAAGAAGGCACAGTAGAGATTGACGGCCTGAACAACGATGCCATTAAGCTTGAAGTTGAAGGCGGCTCAGGCTTGGTGAATATTGAATTGCAGATTGAATCCCTTGACCCATACATCAATCGCATGGAGCTTATTTGCAATCATGGTGAAGCCAAAGTGTTAAGAGAATTCGTATCTAACGATTTCACCGTTGGAGGTGGCAAGTTCTACTTCACCATTCCGCGCGAATGGCTCAACACACCTTGTAATTTCACCTTCGAAAACCTCAAGAGTAATTATGCCGACAACACCTATTTCGATGGATCGACCAATGGAAATTCTCGCTATAGCTATGTGAAGTCGGATTATTACAACCTCTTTGGCTTGACGAACAACAACATTTACAGCCAACCTCAGGAGGCTGCCAACCACGATTACAAGGCTAAAGTGTATGTCGCAATAGCTGGAAAGACTGCATTTAAATTTAATAATGCCGATGAAGTGAGCAAACTCAACACGGCCACGTCGCTACAGGAGTACCCATTTACGCTAGAAGCCTACGCTGCTGGTGGTGGAGAGTTCTCCAATGTCGTGATTACTCCGCTGGAAGAGAACAAAGATTACCAAACCAATGCATACGTGTTCACAACCGATGAGACGCGATACAACATTGCGCCAACCACGGCTACGCAGCATCGTTACTATGCTTACTACAACATGGAGATCCACTTGGAGGCCCGTACCTATACGCCGAGCGTTACTTTCAAGAAAGTTTACGACAACTCTTTCTATGGCGATGAGGAAACAGGGTCGTTCTATGGTGTCGAGATCTCGTCTACAGATGATAAAGGCAATCTTGGATACAGTTCGATAGAAGAGGTAAAAGGAAAGCTCGAAGCTGCCATCGCAGCAGGTGGGGCTGATGTTCCCAATGCCATGAGCAAGTTGCTTTACGTGGATATGGGTAGCAAGATGGAAGGAACATACGCTTCCAACAACGACTCTTGGAACGCGCTGAAGAATGCCTTGGCAAAGAATGCGATGATTTTCTTGCCTAAGAACACCACGCATGATGACGACAACTTTGCTTATGCCGAAGAAGGTGGCTCGTTTAGGGCTTCGCGCAACATCATTCTCACCGACAAGCAACCGTTCTATTCGCCTTACAAGATACGCGTGGATGCTGCCAACTATGCACGCTACATACGCGAAGTGACGGGAACTAACAAACAAGTGAGGAAATCCACGCTGATGTTGCCCTTCGCTTTGAAGTTGGTAGAAGGCAACAAATTTATATGCAAGGGCGCTACCGATGCATGCTCGTTCGATGTTTATGTGATGCAACCAGAAAACTGTCTCACCGTTAGTGCTGAACAAAAACCTGGTTACGACTTTACGAAGTTTGAGGGCGACGTGCATTTCATACCGGCCGAAGGAGAAAGCACTGAGGCTAACAAGCCATACCTGATTGAAGTTGACGAGGGCTATACGCCAGCAGACGGACAATCGTTCGTGGTATTCCAGTATGGAGCAGAAATAATGCCCTCTGTCGAGCATCTCAACAAGAGCTTCATAGTTGGTGACATAGCTGAAGGACACGCCAAAGAGACGACGTATAGGTTCGAACATCGTGGAACCTATTGCGGAAGTAAGTTTACCCAAGTGTTCTATTTCGCCAACAACAAGTACTTCTCTTCGCTCAACTTGCCAAAAGAACCAAAGGAAGTGAAAGTAAGGCCATTCCGTTCGTGCTACTCGTTTACCAGCACTTCTGGTGCAAAGATGTTGTCATTCGACATTGTCTTTGGCGCGAACAATCCCACAACGGGTATCAATGATGTTAAGGCCAATGCCGACTTGGCAGTTACGGCTGGCAATGGTGCGATTACATTCTATGCAAAGAAACCACAACGCGTAGAGGTGTTCAGTGTTAATGGCGTATGCATCGCCAAGATGAACCTGAAGGCCAACGAAACAAAGTCGGTTCCTGTTGCCGCTGGTGTGTATGTTGTTAATGGAGTAAAGGTATCAGTACAGTAAAGAAAGGGATTAGCTATGAAGACGAATTATGTTAAGCCAATGTCGGAGATTATAACGCCATTGTACGGTGCGATTCTGCTGAGTAACTCTGGATCGCAATCAGACGATGCAGATGCAAAGCCGATTGTTTTCGACGAAGAAGACGAAGATATAGAAGAACTGCCTTGGGGGAAGGTTTCTTACTAAAGGCAAAAAGTCAGGATAACTTCGGTTAGTTTAATCGAGAATGTATTTTATTACCCGTTGGCGAGCGCAAGTTTGCCAACGGGTTTTATCTTTATGAGGCCTTATAGGGCGATGAGTGCAGGCCTTGTTGTAAGCTCATTGTCATGCCGAAAACATGATAATGCATTTATACGCCAGTTCAGGATAAGGAGCGACTCCTTTTGTGAAGTCTTTTGTCGCGATGAGAAGGGGTTATTTCAACTACTGCGAAGCGGTTGGCCCTTTTGTAGGGTAAGGTAGCGTGTTAAAGCGCGCAACCCTACCCTACAAATAGGTCAACCGATTCGCGTTAGTTGGCGCAATAGCTCTTCATAACAATAAGCATTTACACAAAAGGGATTATGCCTTAAGCCGTACCAGCATCATACAGTGTGAGATTTTGCTGTATTCTTAGGTAACAAATCGTGGGTTAGAATTGTAAGTGGAAAGTAAGAAAAAGTCAAGACGACTTCTTAATCAAAATGTTGCTTACATTACCTATGTGTAAAATAAACAGCATATTTTTTAACATTATGGCTGCCCTCACGCGACGAATTTCGCCCTTTGGTCGCAAATATTTCATTCTCGCATGGGGTAGTTGCAGGTAAAAGCGGGGTGAGAAGTGGCATCTTACAAGCCTTTTTGCCGTGTTTAGCTGATTTTTGGTACAAGACAGATGCTAAGTGCCGCATATAGCTGTGCTTTTTCTATGAAAAAGCCTGCCTATTTGCGGCACTTTGCTTAGCAATATGATGCATTTAGCTAGGCTAAATGCATCATATTGCTGGGTAATCAATGAAAACGGCATTTTTTCAGAAGTACAAAGGGGCGTTGAATGACATGAAATAGGTTGGAAAGTTGGCAAAAACACGGACCCCAAAACACACAAGGACAACAATCTAGCGAAGCTAAATGATGCAAAACGCGCCGTTTTTGCTCGTAGTTTGCACAAAAGGCATTTGAAGAATAAGGAAAATACCGGCGTTTTGTGGGTTTAATGGGCTTGATTATTGCTAGAATTGTGCGTGGAGAAACGTTAATATGTAAATAAATAAGAATAAAAGGAGGTGCCAACGAAATGGATTTGGGAAACCATAGGTGCATGCTTGCCAGCAAGGCCTCCTCCTTTGCTTCAGCAAAGACGATATGCCACGGCAGGTTTGGTGCGTGCCTTTTCTTGTAAGAGCAGTTTGCCCAAGCCATTTCTGTTTAAAATATCATGGCAGCCAAGGGCTAGGGCACTAGGGTAGGGCGCAGTTGGTGTTGCGGAATGTTGCAAATGCGGCGCGAATGCGTTACGGAACCCACCGTTTTTCTATTTTATTCCTCTCTGGTTTAGTGCTTTTGCATATCTTGCGGCGTTGGCCAAATGCTCGTTATAGGTTCTTGCGAAGTTGTGTGTACCGCTGAAATCCTCTTTAGCACACATGTAAAGGTAGTCGTGCTTTTTGAGATTAAGCACGGCTTCGATGCCTTCAACACTGGGAATGCGTATGGGGCCAGGAGGCAATCCTGCGTTGCGATAGGTGTTGTACGGACTATTGATGGACAGGAGCTTGTTGTAGATGCGCTTCAGCCCGAATTGTTTCCATGCATATTTGATGGTTGGGTCGGCTTGTAGGGGCATGCCGTTTGGATATTCGGCACTGCGAAGCATCAGCCTATTGTAATACATGCCAGCCACCATTGGCTTTTCGGCATTGTTGGCCGTTTCCTCGTCAACGATGCTTGCCAGTGTGATAACCTGTATGGGTGTTAGTTTCAGTTCGTTAGCCTTAACACTGCGGTCCACATTCCAAAAGTTTTTGCTCTCTTTCTGCATGCGGTCGAGCAACTTTTCGGTAGAGATGTTCCAATAAACATCGTAGGTGTTGGGGATGAACATGCATTGTATGGTGGCCGTGTCGTAGCCATAATGTGCGCAAACTTTGGGGTCGCGCAGAGCTTTGAGCAGCTGTGTGCTGTCCATCATGAGGCGTTTGCACACTTCGGCCGACAATCTCTCAATCGTTCTTACGCTTGGTATGGTGAGGTTCACTGGCTCTTGCATGCCATTTTTAAGGTGTCGGAACACCACAAACGCGCCTTGTCCGGGTTTGATGGCATAACGCCCCGACTTTACATGGTCGCTGTAGGAGCTGTGTCGGGTTAATGTGCGAAAGCCATTGAGGGCTTGCGGCTCGCTTATTGGCAGCAGCTTGGCGTACACCGAGTCGATATTGTCGTCGGCATCGATGTAAACATACTGGGTGGCACTGCCCGATGGGAGCATAGCCGAAAAGAAATAATAATACAATATGCCCAAAATCGCCAACAGGCAGATGCCTGCCGGGATGAGATATTTCTTTACACAGTTGTGTTTCATTGTTGTTCGTAATTATTTTCAGTGCAAAGTTAGCAATTTTAAACAACTTATGCGGCGAGATGGCCATATTTTTATAACTTTGCACCACTTGTTTGGGTATGCCACGCCATTGCCGTGCGCTGCCTGCCATGTGCATCTGCCACCCCTAAAACTTGGGTTGTGGCTTTTGTTTAAAAGTATAAAGGGATATGCAATGATACAAGAATACGACAGTTATATTTTCGATTTAGACGGCACTTTGCTGGATACCTTGACAGATTTGGCCGCTAGCTGCAACTATGCCTTGCAAAAGTTTGATTTTCCCCAACGAACCATCGACGAAGTGCGCATGTTCGTTGGCAATGGGGTGAAGAAACTCATGGAGCGTGCCATTCCCGAGGGATTGGAAAACCCACAATTCGATGCGGTGTACCAGTGTTTTCGCGAGCATTACCTTGAGCATGGGCTGGACCACACATCGCCTTATCCCGACATCTTGGCGATGCTGGCCGAACTGAAACGGCGCGGGAAACACATTGCCGTGGTGAGTAACAAATTTTATAAGGCCACGGAGGAACTTTGCAACCACTTCTTCGGCCAGTATGTTGCCGTGGCTATTGGCGAACGTGAGGGAATTAACAAGAAACCTGCACCAGACACTGTGCTAGAGGCCTTGTCACAACTAGGCGTAACGGCAGAGAATGCCGTGTATATCGGCGACAGCGATGTGGACATTGCTACGGCTCGCAATTGCAACATGCCTTGCATCAGCGTGCTTTGGGGCTTTCGCGATAGGGATTTTCTGCTTCGTTCGGGAGCAACCACGTTCATCAGCAGTCCCGAAGAGCTGTTGGCTTAGTGCTTTTGGTTGTGTGTGTTGTGCATTCTTTGGGCGCAACCAAGGGCAAACAAAAAAGCCATGTCCTCGCACCACAAAGGCGAGGACATGGCTTTTGGCTTTGTTAAAGTGGTTTTGTGGCAGATGCCGGCAAGTGGGATTAGGGCATTGCGCCCTCTGGGTACATCAAAACTGCCACCAACGTTTCTTTCTTTTATAGCTTTCGGGGTTGTTGTGCGCCCTGATTGCATTTCTAACAATCTGCTTGTAGGTGACATTGTCTGTCACCATGCGATAGATTTCGCCCCAATCAGGCAGTCCGCCAATGTTTCTGTCATCGATAAAGAGGTCGGCCTTAAGCTTTCTGGAGAAGTGATTGTTTTTTTCTTTTTCCTCTTCAGGATAGTCGCGGTTCACGGCATAGAACTCCACGCCGCGCTGTCTGCACCATTCCACTGCCTCGTCTAGCAGTTCGCCTTCCCTCACGCTCCACAAAATAAGCCTGTGCCTGTCTTTAATGAGCATCTTCAGTGTTTCTATGGCAAAGGGAATTTCCTCGCCAATTTGTGGATACTGGTGCTCAACGATGGTGCCATCGAAATCAACTGCTATAGTCATTTGCTTTATTTTTAGCGGGTTTCATGGCTAGTGCCGATGAAACCCGCATTGTTTTTAAGGATTAATGCTTCACAGAACTGTCGTTCTCGTTGCTGTAATGGCTGTTGCTATAGTTGCCATAGTTGCCGTAATTGTTGTAACGGCCATACTTGTTGTGCTTGCCATAATAGCCATACTTGGCATACTTGCCGTATTTGCCGTAGCCATAGTAGTAGCCATACTTCTTTTTCGAGAGGTCGATGCCGTTTACCACCACACAGATGTTTGGCAGTTTCTTCTCTGCACTGAGGGTGTTGACGAGTTCGAAGTTCTCTTTTGGCGTGTAATCAGCACGACAAACGTACACGGTGAGGTTCGAAACCCTTCCCACTTGCAGCGTGTCTGTCACCAATCCCACGGGGGCAGTATCGATAATCACATAGTCGTAGGTTCGTTTGAGCAGGTCTACGATGTCGTCCAGCGATGTTCTTGTGAGCAATTCTGCGGGGTTAGGTGGAATAGGACCAGCCATGAGCAGCTCCAAGTTGTCGTTGACACCCGACGGAAGCGTTTGTGCATGTATGTCAGCGGCGGTAATGGTGTTCTTTGTAAGCAAGTTGGTGATGCCGTGGCGGTGGTCGTCAATCTCAAAGAGCTCTGCCAAGCGCGGTTTGCGTATGTCAAGGCCCACAAGCACAACCTTCTTGCCGAGCAGCGCAAAGGAAACGGCGAGGTTTGCGGCAATGAACGTCTTGCCTTCGCCCGAGATGCTCGAGGTAAACGATATAACTTTCTCGCCCTCTTTGAGCATGAACTGCACATTGGTGCGCATCGAGCGGAATATTTCTTCCATCTGGTTGTTCTTGTTTTCGTGAACCACGATGTCGGCCTTTGTCTTAGCCGTTTCGCTTGCCACAGCCACATCTGCAATGATGGGCAAGCGTGTGAGCCGTGCCACGTCGTCATGACCCTCAATCTTATATCTGAAGAAGCTAATGAGGATGAAAATGACACTTGGAAAGGCCAAAGCAGCAGCGATTGCGCCCATATAAATGGTGGTAGACTGTGGAGCGACCCGCCCAACAAGCGAAGGGTCGTCGATGAGTTTTCCCTTGTCGGCTGTTGCAGCGAGCGAAATGGAGTTCTCTTCGCGTTTTTGGAGCAGCATCAAGTACAGTCCGGCCTTCACTTCCAGCTGTCGTCCAATTTGCTTCATGGTCTTTTCTTGTTGTGGCGTTTGCTGTATCATGCTGTTATACTTGCCATATTGGGAGGCCACAGCGTTTCTTTGTATGTCCATGCTTCGCTTAGCCTGTGCCATAGCGCGGCGAATGCTGCTCGAGAGGTCGTCTAGTTGCGATGTCAATGGGGTTACAGTGGGGCTGTTTTCGGATGCACTTCTCAGCAAACGGTTGCGTTCTAGCACAATTTCGTTGTACTTGTTGATGAGCGAAACGGCCGACTGGTCGCTGATACCAATGTTTGCTGGCAGTGTTTCGTATTTGTTCGAGGGCTGGTTCATGTAGTCGCTGATGCTGTTCAGCAATGCAATCTGCGTGTTAGCCTCTGCCAGTTTCTGGTCGTATTGGTCGCTATTGGCGAGAGCTTGGTTGGCACTCATCTGCAATTCCACCATGTTATTGGCCTTTTTGTAGCTTTCAAGCTGGCTTTCAGTGCTTCCCAGTTCGGTGTTAATCTTCTCAAGCCTTCCGTTGATGAACTCTTCAGTGCGCACAGCCACCTCGTTTTTGTCTTCGTTGGCTTGCCTGTTGTAGCATACGGCCAGCTGTTTGAGGTAGTCGATGGCGCGTTCAGGACTTTGGTCGTTGATGGTAAGCACGGCGATGGAAGTGCTTTTCGATGATTGCGCTATGCTCAATCCAGCAGCATATCCCACGGCAACGGCCTTTGGAGGGCTGATACGCACCAGAACCTTTTCGCCGTCTTGCATGGGTGTTGTTGAATTGGGGATGAAAGTGAGTATGCCCGTTTGTGTTCCAAGGGCAGCAGGCAGAGCAGTGAATGTCTTGTCAATGGCATATTCCTTGCCAGGAGCGTTTGGGTTAGTGGAGTAGTAGATGCCTTCGACATGGTAATTCTTCCCTTCGCGCGTGATGGTCATCGATATAGAATGGTTCAACATGTCTAGATGCACGGGGTCTATGTCCACCGTTATGGGCTGTGTTTTGTACATCAGCCTATTGGTTACCTTTCCCGAACTCATGTAAGTGGTGTAAAGCTTGAGGTCTTTAACCGCCTGAATGGCGATGGAACTCGACTTGAGTATTTCCATCTCGTTGTCGATACCAGCCGAATTAGATACCACTCCGAGGTTTGAAGAGTAGAGCAAGCTGTTCCTTCCGCGGTTGTTGTTCTCTTCTTTGATGAGCAACTTGGCGTAGGCTTGATAGATGGGTGTGGTGTAACGCAGGTAAATGCTGGCCAAACCAAGGCAAATTATTAACGATAAGGCGAACCATTTCCAATTAAGGATAAGGGTCATGTAAACGGTTTGGAAATTGAACAGCGACTTACCCGCAGGTTCTTGTTCGTTTTCCATCATGTTGTTTTTTATATTCTCTTCCATACAATCTGTTGTTTCTTTTCTCTCTTTTCCCAATAAATCTAACTTTTAAAGTGTGAATTAGGCAATGGGGTTATTTCTCTGCTCCTGCAATTCGCATGAGGTATTGCCCGTATTCATTTTTAATCATGGGTTGTGCCAATGTTTTCACCTGCTCTTTGTCAATCCATTTGTTGTCCATTGCAATCTCTTCCAGGCAAGCCACCTTTTGTCCCTGCCTTTTTTCAATCACTTCGATGAACGTGCTTGCTTCACTAAGGCTGTCGTGTGTGCCGGTATCCAGCCATGCAAAGCCTCTTTGCAGGGTTTGCACCTTGAGTGCGTGTCTTGAAAGGAACACTTGGTTGACTGTTGTAATTTCCAATTCGCCCCTTTCGCTGGGCTTGATGTTCTTAGCCACGTCAACCACGTCGTTGGGATAAAAGTAAAGCCCCACCACGGCGTAGTTGCTCTTGGGTTGTTTGGGCTTTTCTTCGATGCTAAGGCAGTTTCCCTTGTCGTCGAATTCGGCCACTCCGTATCGTTCGGGGTCGTTAACGTAATAGCCAAACACTGTTGCCTTGCCGTTGTTAGCGGCCTCAACGCTTTGCCTAAGCATGCCTGTGAAGCCTGCACCATAAAAGATGTTGTCGCCAAGAACAAGGCAAACGCTGTCGTTACCGATGAACTTTTCGCCGATGATGAACGCTTGTGCCAGTCCGTCGGGGCTGGGTTGTTCGGCATATTCGAAGCTAACGCCCAAGTCACTTCCATCTCCCAGCAGGCGTTGGAAGCCTGGAAGGTCGTGCGGAGTGGATATAATCAATATCTCACGGATGCCTGCAAGCATCAGTGCAGATATGGGATAATAAATCATGGGCTTGTCAAATATGGGTATCAATTGCTTGCTTACCCCCTTTGTTATGGGATATAGCCTAGTACCTGAACCTCCGGCAAGTACGATTCCTTTCATACGCTTTACTTGTTTAACGATTTATGGGACAATAATTATGTTCTTTGTTAATTTACAGGTCAGTGTTGGATGTATGTTCAGGGCGGCCATTGTTGCCTGTTATTGCAAAACAATCCGGCAAAGCCTCCAGGGCGCATCCCCTTTGCCTGTTGGTTGTCGCCTCACTTGGCACTGAAAGCACACCGCAATCAGCATTCCATGCATTAATAATAATATCTGCAAAGATAGCAATAAAAAATGAAAGTTGTCTTTATCCGTCCTTTTTTGTTGGAAATATTATGTTTTCTGCTAGGTTACTGCTGAAATCGGCTCTCTGCTTTGTCTTTTTTGTTACATCGTTTTTGCTTTAAGCTCCAAAAACAATGCGATGAACAAAAAGGACATGTGGCGACTAGCCGAGACTTCATGTCCGAAGTCTCGGTTGGCCGCCACACATGATAGTTGTTGTATGTGTTGTTGTCTATCCGATTTTAAAGCTAAAAAAGACCGAGCCAACGCCTTACACAAGCTTGAACCTCACGCGGAAAGTTCGTGTTTGTTCGTCCCAATTGGTGCCCAGAAGCACAAACTTGCCTATCTGCGATGTGGAGCGGACATGCTTTCCGATGCACGGACAAACGTCGAAGTCGCCAATGCGAACCAGTCGAACCATGTTCGAGTAGTCGTCTGGCACGCGAGTGAGGTCGATACCTTCGGGCAAGTCGTAGCGATCCACAAGTTCGTAGGTCACAGGCAAGTCTTCTTCTATCAGTTCGTTCATGCGTCTTTCAATCTCCTTTTCGTCTTGGCGCGTTGGTTTTCTGTCAAGCGTGTAGCTAATCTTGCTTTTCTTGCGCTCAACATGCGCATTGGTGGAGCGTCCACAGTCGAACATCCGCATCATCACTTGGTTAAGCAGGTGCTCGGCCGTGTGTGCAGGCGGAAATTCGTCTTTGTTGTGCGTGCAAAGCAACAATTCGTCGTCTTTCATCTTGGTTTTAAACTTAAAAATTCTGCCGCTATATGGTGCCAAAGTCATGGCAACACATCCATCGTGGCCGAGATCCTCCATCGTTGTTTCGCCCGAAAGCAAGTCGATAGCAGCAAATCGTCCTTCGGGCATCTGTAGATAGTCGAAGGCATGGCCGGGAATGTTCACCTTTACGCTACCGCTTTCTCCCGAGAAGTTGGCCACGACAAGCAACAATTCGTTTTCCCATTTCCTTAAGAAAGCGAAATGAATGGCCGGGTTGAAGTCGTCTGAATGCGGATTGACGTACATCAAGTCGAAGAATAGGCCTTCGCCCACTGCTTTTTCTCCCAGTGCGATGCGTAGGATGTGTTGATACTGCGCATAAATGTCGGATTCTTTGTCCGAAAGCCGTTCGCGGTCGAAGTAACCGCGGTAAAGTGAGCCAACAGTCCAGTAGTCGAAGATGGTTGTACGGCCGTCAATGCCGCTAAATCCCTCGTTGTCCATGCCCGGTTCGCCAAATTCTTGTCCGGCATATATCAGCATGGGGTTGCGTTGCATCAGAGCCGACACCATCAATGCGGGTATTGCCCGCTGCGCATCGCCACAGAAAAAGGGGCTTGCAATGCGTTGTTCGTCGTGGTTTTCAAGGAAGTAGAGCATGTGTTTGCCGATGTCGTCTAGCGATTGCCATTGGTACGTGATGGCCGAGGCATGACTTTCTTCTCGCACGATGCTCTTCATGCAGTCGTACATGCCCACCTTGTCGTAGAGATAGTCGAACCCCGACTGTACATAGGCTCGGTATTGTGAGGGGTCGTAAACCTCTCCGATGAAAATTGTCTTGGGGAAATTATCCCTTAACATGCCTGTGGCATATTGCCAAAAGGCAGTGGGCACCATCTCAACCATGTCGCAACGAAAGCCATCCACGCCTGCTTCTGCCCAAAACAAGAGGATGTCTACCATTTTTTTCCATGTGTTAGGCACGGGGTTGAAGTGTTCGCTTCGGCCGCTAGCGTCGCAATAGTCAACGCCGTAGTTGAGCTTGATGGTCTCATACCAATCGTTTATGCCGGGATGATTGTCAAAGCGGTCGTTGCCCGTTGCCTTGGCTGGCTGTTCATGGTAAGTGTTTCCTGCGCTGTCAGTAAGCGAGATGGAAGGTTCGAAGGGCTTCCCCCAGCAATAATAAAAGTTGTTTTCGATTGAGAAATGCAGGCTTGTGTTGTCGTTCTCGCCCAAGTCGGCAACGCCGTTGGGCCTGCAAACCGACTTGTATTCTCGTGCAACATGGTTGGGAACAAAATCAACAATCACCTTCATTCCACATGCATGCACGCGCTGCACCAGTGCTTTGAACTCTGCAAACCTCTGTTCAACGTCCTCGGCTAGGTCGGGCGACACGTCATAATAGTCGGCAATGGCGTAAGGCGAGCCAGCCTTGCCCTTGACAATTACGCTATGTTGCGTGGGGATGCCGTATGCCGAATAGTCTGTTTGCGAGGCATGTCGGACAATTCCCGTAAACCAAATGTGGCTGATGCCTAACTTGCGTATGCGTTGCAGCGCAAGTTCGTCGAAGTCGTTCATCTTTCCACAGCCGTTCTCGGCAATCGTCCCCCCTTTCTTGTTGTTGAGGTTGCGATTGCCGAAAAGGCGCGGAAACACCTGATATATAATAATCTTGTTGTTCACGATGGTGTGTTTATTCCAAAGGTAAGGAAAACGCCCGAAGGCGTTTCCCATAGATGCTTATTCTATGCCGTGTGCAACCACAGCCTTGTCAATGCGGCCAATCATGCCTTGCAGAGCTTTGCCAGGACCGCATTCGGTGAAGTCGTCTGCACCGTCTTTAATCATGTTTTGCACGCTCGAGGTCCATCTCACCGAGCTAGTGAGCTGCGCGATGAGGTTTTTCTTAATCTCTTCGGGTGCCGTGTGTGGTAGTGCGTCAACGTTTTGGTAAACGGGACATTTGGGTTCTGCCACCGAAGTGTTCTCAATGGCGGTTTGCAATTCGTCTTTGGCGGGTTTCATCAGTGGCGAATGGAACGCTCCACCCACCTTCAAGGGCAGTGCGCGCTTGGCACCGGCGGCCTTGAGCAGTTCGCAAGCTTGGTTAACGGCATCGATGTTGCCCGATATAACCAGCTGTCCGGGGCAGTTGTAGTTGGCAGCAACCACCACATTTCCCTCTGTGCTCACCTCTTGGCAAATCTTTTCCACCGTTGCATCGTCCAATCCAACGATGGCAGCCATTGTGCCAGGAACCACTTCGCATGCCTTTTGCATGGCCATAGCACGTGCATAAACCAGCTTCAGGCCGTCTTCGAAGCTCAATGCGCCAGCAGCAACGAGTGCAGAAAACTCTCCCAAGCTGTGGCCTGCAACCATTTCGGGCTTGAAATCGTCGCCCAGGCAAAGGGCAGAGATGACACTGTGCAAGAAAATTGCAGGTTGTGTTATCTTGGTTTCTTTTAGTTGGTCGTCGGTTCCGTTGAACATGATGTCCGTAATGCTGTAGCCAAGAATGTCGTTGGCCTTGTCGAACAGTTCCTTTGCCAAAGGATTAGAGTCGTACAGGTCTTTGCCCATACCCACGAATTGCGCTCCCTGACCAGGGAAAACGTATGCTTTCATACCGAATTTAATTTGTTGTTATAATTGTTTTTTATTGTTTATGGTGAGTTCAACGTCCTCAACACTTTGGCTAAGGCTGTCGGGCGGTTTGGCCATATGAGGGGGCAAGGCGTTTACAGGCTCTCACTTCATGGCGCATGTCTCGGCTCGCTTCACTCCCGTTTGCTGAAGAGGGGCGGGCCAAGTGGTCCGATAAGCCCAGTCTGCGTTAAAGGATGTTTTTTATTCTCACCATTCTGCAAAATTACAATTTTTATTCCAACTCTCCAAATTATAGAAAGCCAATGGTCACTTGTGCGCAACTATTTAACGCTTGCGGCCTTGCGAGTTGCTTTGAGTGGTCGTTTCCAGGCAATTAGTTGGTTTGTTCGTTACAAGTTAACGAGTAGACAAGTTGACAAGTGGGTTATTGGTGCCGAGTTGACTAGTTGACAGGTTAACGAGTAGATGAGTTGACAAGGCGTTTGACTTAATCAGAACGGGGGTTACTTTCCTTGAGATGTAAAATAATCGGCACGTTTTTTAACATTATGGCTGCCCTCGCGCGCCGTCAATTGTCCATTGGTCGCAAATAATTCATTCTCGCACGAGATGGTTGCGTAGGAAGTAAGGGGCAGAGATGTGGTATTGAGTAACGGGAAATTAGCGGTTAGTAACCCGTTTTACTACTGAAAACAGCCTAAATGCCGCATTTAACCATGCTAATTGCATCACTTAGCATTACTTTTTCTATCACTTAGCTTTGCTTTTTCTATCACTTAGCTTTGCTTTTTCTATCACTTAGCTTTGCTTTTCCTATCACTTAGCTTTGCTAAATGCAGCATATTGCAAGGAAGATGAACCAAAAAAGGCAGTGTTTTTGGTGGTGAGGGTCATAAAATGGGATGTTGGTGTTGGGGTAATGGTGCACAAAGGAAGGCAAAATGCCATGAAAAGCCGTAAAAAATGCCCAAAAAAGCTGGTAGAAAAACATGCATCGGCAACATTCTAGCGATGCTAAATGATGCAAAATGCATCATTTTATGTGCACATCTTCACCCATGTGGGTTTGGCGAATAAGGAAAGTGTAGGTGTTTTGCTGGTTTAACGTCCTAGAAAAGTTCTAGAATGGCTCGTTGAGAAGCGTGTGTTTTGTAACTAAAAGAGAATGGGCGGTATCAAAAAAGGCTAGTTCTAAAAAATCGTTTGCAGCATTTTTTAGAACCAGCCTTCATGTCTTGTCAAGCGTATGCCTCTAAGTTAAGGCTTACGTGTGAGTTTTGGTTGCACATACACCTCGCCAATGCCTTGGAATGCACTTTGCACGGGCTGGTTAGTGGTGTATCTGTTCCAGCCATACGAGGCGAAAGTCTGCTCGTTGTTAAGTTTTTGCGACTCTCGGAAAACCAAGTTGCCCTCGTTGTCGAAGCCCAACGACACACTCTCTTGCGTGCCGTTAATCATCGTTTCGTGTTCTTTGCTGAAGTCGTTGGCCACAATCACAGAGATAAGATACTCCGTCACTCCGGGTTTTATCTCTTTTTTGCTCACCACTTTTCCGTTTTTCATCTCGAAGCCCTTGCCAGGTGTGAACGCCACTTCCCACACATACTTCTCGTCTACGATGAAATTGGCCTGCCGTGTGCCTTTGGCTTCAATGCGCACGTTGGTGGTTTTCTCCACCAAGTCGCGATTTTCGTTGCGCATCAAGGCCGTTTGCACGTATTCGCCCACCACATCAGCCAGCGATGCCTGCACCACTTGAAGCGAGTCGATGATGCCAGCAGCCGTTGCCGTTAGCCATCCCACGCGCGGTTTGCCCGTAGTGTTCCGTTCAATCTCCACTTCTAGTTTGCCGTTTTGTTGGCTCACCTTAATCCAACTCTGCGTTGCGCCATACTCAACAGGTACGTTGGCCGAAATGAGCAGCGAGCGTTTGGCTTGCTCGTCGCCGATGAGGATTTCTTCCCCAGTGGGCAATCCAAACGATATGCCCTCCTGATGAATGTTGATGGCGATGGAGTCGCCCTGCTGGTTCTTGAGCACCAAGAGCGCGTTTCTTGATTCCATGCTCTGGTTTGTTTCGGCTGTGAGGCTTATGTTTTCAGCCTTTTGTTCCACTTTAAGCCACGTTGCTTTGGTGTAAGCCTGCGCCGGAGCAGCGGCCAAGGTCACTTCTTGCGTGCCGCCAAGCACACCAAAGAGCGTTTGCGCCTTTACCACCTTCAGCCCCTCTGCATATTCGGGCCGTTCGTCGTCGTCGTTTCCACATGCCACGGCTAGGCATAGCAGTGCCGTGGAAAGGAATATGGTTATGAACTTACTCATCATTCGTGTTTATTTAATTTTCGTCATGTGTTCGATAGCCTCTAACATAAAGGCGTATACGTACTTCCCGTCGGGAGTGGTGAGCGGTTGCAGGTTTTCTCCGTAGGCCACACCAAAGAAAGAGTCCACCTCGTGCCCTTCAATTTGGCCGCCATCCGATGCTTCTGCGCGCTGTGTGTCTTCGTCCCAGGTGAAAATCATGCTGCCGCTTCCTTCTCCGAAGAGGTTTCCCTCTTTCACTGAGGCAGGAATGAGCACGATGCCCGAGGGATAAGTCAGCGCGGTGTAGTCGGCCACAGCCTTGTCTAACCGTTCGGCAGCAGGCTCGTCGAACACCGTCTTGTTGTCGTGAAGGCACGATTGCAAGGCCAATGCCGCCACCGCTATGAATATGAAAAAAGCCTTTTTCATTTTTTTGTTCTTTATTCGTTTGTTGTTTCTTATATGCTTGCCGCCTTTCTCACTTCAAGGAGTTGAGGTTGAGCTTCGAAATCCGCGACCCGCGCCTCAGAATGGCGTTGCGCAGCAGTTCGATGTCAACGCCCCACGAGTCTTTCATGTATTTCCGCACAAAGTCCACCTTTCTGTTAATGGTGTTTGCACCATTGTTTCCGGCATTGCTGATGATGTTGTTCCACTCTTGTGGCGTGCTGGTAACGTAGATGGAATAAAGCTCTGCGATGTCTTCATCGGGATTGTCCATCGAATAAGGCGACACGAAGCCAAGCTGATAGGTACGCTTTTCGGGAATGGTAGTCCAGTTTCCGCTAACATAGTCGGGTCGTGAAATCTCTTCGAACGACTTGTCGTAGGGTTGTTTCTGGTTTAAGATGTGCATAAACTCGTGGTGCATGGTGTGGAAGTAGAAGCCATTCATGCTTCGATAGTCTTTCAGCAAATCTTCGGTAAGTGCGTTCACCTTGCTCAGCGTAACCTTATAGCCACCCTCTGCGCTGCCCACCACCTCTGTTCTGTAGCGTGTGTATCCCGGATTTCCCACAGCCACGATGATGCGCGGCACGTTTTCTTTGAGAAAGTCAAGTCCTGCCACCTCTGTATAAGGGTCGAACCAGATAAACTTAGTGATAATGGCCAGCTTAGCCGTCTTAGCCGAGTCGGCCGGCACGTAGTTATACGTGAAGTCTGTCTGTCCTTTCACCAGCTTATACATGAAATCAACGTTATAAGGCATCGTATAGTTGAGATATAACCATTGTTCCAGGGCATCGCGTTTTTTGGGCGCGTCGGTTTTGAATATAGACACGCCGCCCAATTTGTCGTCGTTGCACGAAGACAAGCTTGCGCCACAGCAAAGGATTACAAAAGCGGCCATATATAAAAACTTCTTCATGATGATCGTATTTTTGTTATTTGTTACGAGGATTGGGCGTTACTCCAGCCGAAATTACGTCTTGTGGCAGCTGTATGGCCAGTCGCGGGTCGCCCACTTTCATCGAGTCGGTAACAGCGGTTACGCGCGCTAGCTCGTCCACTTGCCTGCGATAGAGTGTTATGCCGTAGCGTTTCACGTCTTGAAGCCTTAAGCCTTCGTGGATGGTTACAAGGCGGCGCAACTGCAAGATGCATTGCAAGAGGGGTTCTTGTGTGGTCTTTTCAATCTCGAAAAGAGGGTGCAGTGCCTTTTTCGGAGTGGGTTTCAGGGGTGTGTAATATGCCAGCGATGTATAGAAGTCGCGTATCTGGTCGAGTGTCAGCTGCGTTTTCTTCTTCGTGAATGCCGTCAGTTCGGCGTTGATGTCGCTCAAGGCCTCGGTGTAATGGCCAGCCTGGGCGTGGGCTTCAGCCCTTTCGAGCAGGGTGGCATCGGTGTTGAACACAGCAAACTCGCTGTAGGGGATGCCAATTCCAGCGGCAACATCCAGCACGCGCGGCACGTATGGCACTTTTCGCAGGGCGAACTTAGACACGCCATTGTTGAACGTGACGGTGTATTGCATCTCATTCCCACTGTCGCCCCACGGACCTGGTGCCTGTAAGGTCTCTGTTCGGCTCAACAATTGCCCGTGCGCATACTTGCTTCCTGCCAAAACAGGGATGCTGATAACGCCCCACTCGGATGGTACGGGCAACAAAAGGATGTTTGCTTGGTTGGAAGCTTTCACAAAAGCGTTGGGCTGAACGTTGCCACTTCCGCCAAGCCTGTTCCATTCTGCCCAATTTCGCAGCAGTTGTGTGGGATTGTTCCCCAAAACTAAGTTGGCATACTGCACGGCTTTGTCGTATTTTTGGGCGTAAAGGTAAAATCGGGTGGCGAAAGCATAGGCAGCTTGTCGGGTGAAATGGAACTTGGGGCGTGCGTATTTGCCGTCGATGAGCGACAGTCCCTGCTGCAGGTCGCGCTCAATGTTGGCATAGAGCTGTTCCAACGTACCTCTTTCCATCAATCTTCCCACAACTTTCTCGGGTTCTGTGGGATATGGCAGCCCTAAGTTGTTTTGTGCGGTTGTTTTGTCGTAGGCTTGGCAAAACACAGTTGACAATTGGAACATGGCGAAGGCCCTGCAAAGCAACGCTTCGCCCAATTGAGCATCGTAATCGTTAGGATTTTTCACGCCATTGCTGTGCGCGATGGCTTCGTTTGCTGTGGCAACGGCGGTGTAATGGGCTTCCCAGAGTTGGTAAGGCGTTTCGGCGTTGCGCACTTCGTCGATGTCTTTCCAGTTATACGCCTGCTCTTGGAACCTGTCGAACGCACTCCAGTTGCTGTGGAGCTGCTCATCAGTGTTGTCTGAAAAGGTTTCGGTGAGATAAGCGGGGTGTGCCGCGGGGTAAGCACTGACAAGAAGCTGGCTCACCTCCGAGGGATTTTTCAGGTCCATGCGGCTGTCGGGATACTTGTTTAAGAAGTCGTTGCACGAAACCAAGGCAAGTGCAAGGGCAAAGAGCGACAAGCGCGCTATGTTTTTGTTGACTTTCATCTGCGTAAGGGTTTAAAGTCCGAGTTTAAGTGTTAGTGTGAACTGCCTTGGCATAGGCGAAGCCACACCGCCGACGTTGTAAAATTCGGGGTCTTGCCCGTTCAGTCGCTTGTCGGCATAAAGCAAGAATAGGTTTGTGGCCTGCAATTTCAGCGAGATGTTCTTCACTACGGCGTGTTGCAACCATTGTGCGGGCAGGTCGTAGGCCAGAGAAATCTCCTTCAGCCTGATGAAGTCGCCCTTGGCAATGCGCACGTTGGTGTAGTTGTAGGCGTTGTAGCCGTAGCGAATGTTGGTGTTGGCCATGTATTGGTCTTTCGAGATGATGCCAGGCACGTTTGTTTGTAGTTCCTCTCCCGGCTTTGTCCAGCGGTTCTTAAAGACGTTGGTCATAGAGTTGAGGTCGTTGTAGCGTGCGCGGAACTTGGGCGTGAGGCGCACAACGTTGCCGAAAGCGTAGGTCAGGAACACGTTTAGCCTGAACCCACGATAGGTAAACATGTTGCCAAGTGAGCCAGTGAAGCGTGGATCAGTGGGGCCTTCGTATTGCAGAAAGTTGGTAAGGGTGCGTTCTTGGAAGTTGAAGTCGTCGGCCGACACCACACCTTTCTCGTTAAGTACAAGGGGAACGCCCTCATTGTTGAGACCAACGAAAGGAATGGAGAACAAGGCACGGGCGGGATAACCGCGTTTGGCAAATCCGTTTCCGCTAACGAGGTCCATCACGTTGCCCTGATTGAACAGCTTCGTTATCTCTGTGTTGGCGTAAGCGTAGATGAAACTGGTTGTCCACGAGAAGTATTTGTTCTTCATGTTCACTGAAGAAAGGCTCAGTTCCACGCCGTTCGAACTCATTTCGGCCACGTTGGCGGCACGTAATATCTGTCCGCCGATGCCTGGTGTCACCATTGGCCCAATCTCATCGAAGTTCTTTCGGGTGTAGAAGTCGAAGGTGATGCCCAGCCTGTTGTTCCAAAGCGATGCGTCGAAGCCCAAGTTAAGCTCGTTTTTATGTGAGGTTGGCATTGGCCAATTCGTCTATCGCCAGTTGGGGTTCTTGGTCTTCGGCGAAAAGACGGAAGGGTGTAGATGCCTTGATGATGGCCGTGGAGTTGCTGTAAGAGGCATCGGGAGGCGTACCCGTAAGGCTGTAAGATGCGCGAAGCGTGAGCCGCGAAAGGGGTGCTAGCTTGCCAAACCAGTTTTCTTCGTGCACGTTCCATGCGCCCGACATGTTCCATGTGGGCATCCAACGGGCGTTAGTGTCACGTCCCATCTGGTTGGAACCTTCATAACGCAGCGTCCCATTGAACACATAGCGGCCTTTATAGCTGTATGTGGCATTGCCATAGAAGGCCACACTGCGCGAATTGGTGGGCGTAATGGTGTAGTAAGGGTTGCCTGCTTCAACGGCACGCTTGAAATATTCGTAGATGTAGAACGGCACTTCGCCGGCATCATACCGCAATCCTGCCCCCTCAAAGGCGTTGCGTTGGCGTTCGATGCTCTTCACTTCCATACCTGCAAAGAGGTTCATGATGTGCTTGTCGTTGAAGGTGTGGTTGTAATTGGCCGTCGTTCGCAGGTCGTAATCGCTCATGCGGTTGTCGCCCTTGTGGTAAAAACCGCCGTAAGGCAACACCGATATGGGCAGGTTGTAGGGGTTGGAAGGGTCGTTGTAGAGGTATTTGTTGGCATCGCGTATAATCCCGTTAGCCATTGAGCGGTAAGCCATAGCCTGATTGGAGTTGTCTTCCACCTTGTGCACCTGTGTAGAGCTGGCGTATTTGAAAGCTCCGAGTGCCGAAAGCTCCAATCCCTTGATGGGTTTGTACTTCAGTTCCAACTGAAACTTCGCATCTATCACTTCCAAGTCGATGTAATTGTTATCCAGTTCGTTGAAAATGTTGAACGGGGCGAAGTTGGAAACGTAATATTCGTTGGGGTCTAGCACGCGCGACGTGTTGCTAGCGTAGGAATAAGGGTTGATGTCGAAGTCGCGTTTCACTTCTCCGCCCACCACGTCTACGTCTTGCCCGAGCGTTCCCGGCGCGCGTTGCTTACGATATGCCGCACTTCCGATGAGGTTCAACGACAATTTGTCGGATATGTTCTGCGTTAAGTTCACGTTGAGCGTGTAACGGTTCACGTTGCTCTGCTTGTACCATCCCGGATCGAGCATTGCGCTGAACGAAGCATAATAGTTGGTGGTTTGCGTACCTCCGCTTAGGCTCACCGAATGGCTCTACATGATGCTTGGCGAGAACAGTTCCTTAAACCAATTGGTGTTTCTGAACTCGGCTTGTTGCAGGTATCGGGCTTGTGCCTCGGGTGTATTGTCGAGCAAGAAACGCCCTGTGCGGCGGTCGTATTTGTTCATCAGCTCGTACATCTTGCCATAAACGCCATATTCGCTGCCGTTTAGCACCTCCGAGAGGTTAAGCCACCCCTTCTCTGCCAGCTCGCGGTAAATGCCCATCTGCTCTTTGGAGTCGAGAATGTCGAAATCGCCATACGATGGTACGAGCCTGGTGGTGAACTCACCCGTATAACTAAGGTGTGCTTGTCCCTGTTTGCCTTTCTTTGTGGTGACAACGATAACGCCAGCCATAGCCCACGCACCATAGATGGAGGTTGCCGAGCCGTCTTTCAGGATTTGGAAGCTCTCGATGTCGTCGGCGTTAAGGCCGGCAATGGCCGAGGAGATGAGTGTTTCGGGGTTTCCCGAGGCCAGGTCGTCGGCACCAACGTTGGCCGCGTCTTCCATAATAACGCCGTCTACCACCCAAAGTGGCTTGCTGCTTCCGTAGATGGAGGTGGCACCGCGCACGCGAATTTTGGGTGCCGTGCCGAAAGTTCCGCTCACGTTTTGCACCGAAACGCCCGCTGCTTGCCCTTCAAGCGAGCGGCTGATGTCGGCAACGCCGCTCAATCTGGCCTTCTCGGCATCCACTTTGTCGGTGGCACCGGTGAACAGGCGGCGGTCGGTGCGCGTAAGTCCTGTCACAACCACCTCGTTAAGCACTTGTGCATTGGCCTTAAGTGCCACGTGCATGTTGGCTGTAGCCTTCAATGTCTGTGTCACCATGCCGATGTAGCTCACTGTCACTTGAGGGTTGGTAACGTCGGTCGTTAGTGAGAAGTGGCCGTCGATGTCGGTAACGGCCGCCGTCTTGGTGCCTACCACCGTGACGGTGGCGCCAATAACCGGCTCGTTATCGCCGTCAGAAACCACTGTTCCTGAGATTTTGGTTTGCGCCACGACTGCACTAACGCACAGAAACAGTGTGGCCAAACACATAAGTAGTTTTCTGTTCATAAAAATTTCATCTATTTTTGACTTCTTTATTTGGTTGGTCTGTGATAATTTCCCCAAAAACATGTACAGGAAAGGGCACTTGTCTGGTTTCAAGGCGTGAAAAAGAAACCTGGTTTTTTACCTACAAAATAAGAATGTTACTATGTAGACCACTTTTTAAGTACGTGTCTGCTTAAGGATTAGTCATCCGCAAATGTAGTTATTTTTATTTC
>CAJPTO010000003.1 GCA_905373605.1 uncultured Prevotella sp. | reverse complement strand
TGCTTGTTTTTGTTGTTTTTGAACAGGTTCAGTTCGTTTGTTTCGTCTTCTTCTTTGTGTTGGAACAAAGGGAAAAGCCCAGTATGCGAAGGATTGGCGGTACAAACAAGGCATTCGAATTGCTTCAAAACACAAAAGCCATGACCACAAAGCAAACTTTATCTGCGCCTCATGCGAGCCGAAAACGGCGTTAAGGATAATTTTTACAGCTTCCTCCTTATGTTTTTTCGACGATTTTCGCTAACTTTGCCTTTTATGAAAACGTGGTTAACGGTTATGGTTTGCATCTTGTTCCTAGGCATATCGCGCCCGGTGAATGCTCGGTTGGCAACAGACACCCTGTTGCTTAACCTCATATACCATTATGGCGACAGCAATTATGTGCGCCCTGTAGACACCACATATTATTCTTTCACGCGCTACACCATCGACATTAGGCGAAAAAATTTTGTGCTGATGGCCGTGCCAAACCTATTCGACATGGCGCGAGTTGGGCGCAGACACTTCATGGGCGAAAGTCTTAGGAAACACACCTACAACCATAATGGCGGCCATGATGTGCAAACGCTTGTGTCGTACACCACGCTTCCACATGGCGAGAATGTGCTTCCGCCAGCCCTCATGTACCTCTCACCCAAGCTTTACAACGTAACCTTGGTAGACAAATTCCTCTTGTCGCCCTTCAACAGGCACAACAAGATGTTCTATCACCTGAAGTTCATATCCCAAACAGACAGTCTTGCGTTGCTCAGTTTCAAGCCGAAGGTAGACAACACGCAGCTGGTGAAAGGCAATGCCATCATTGACAAGCTCACGGGGAGGGTGATGACCTGCCATCTGGAGGGAGAATATAACATGCTGCGCTTTGAACTTGACACCGACACCGGCGACAAAGCACGTGACAAACTAACAGTCAAAAATTGCATCCTGCGCACCACTTTCAAGTTTATGGGAAACCAAATGGCCGCCACTTACCGCGTGAACTACCACCTTGCACCCATCGACAGCACGAACGTTTATCCCAACAAACCCGCGTTCACCATCAATGCCCTTCGTCCAGACACGCTCACACGCATGGAAAAAGAGATTTTCCTGCCCGTTTATTTGTCGGACATTCGGCAAGACAGTGTTAAAACAGATGCAGAAAGGCCACGGGGGCAGTTCTGGCGCAAGCTTGGCGACTATCTGGTGGACCGCATTGGGAGCGACTTCGGCAAGTCTAACCAAGGCTATTTCCGCCTCAATGCCCCCTTCGACCCCTTTTATATGGAGCTTTCTCCTCGCAGAGGCTTCACTTATATGAACGATTTTAGGCTTGGTTACACCTTCTCTTCCCACATGTCTTTGTTTGCACAAATTAAGGTTGGCTACTTTTTCCGCGAGAAACGCGTAACGTTTTATGCCCCTTTAGTGTTCTACTTCAACCGCCAACGCAATTTCTATTCGCGGTTAGAGGTAAGCACAGGCAACCGCATATATAGTTCAACCATCGCCGACCGCGTTTCGGAGCCGCTGTTAAATCGCTTTTTCGACATCGGCAAAGACCTATATCAGTTCACCGACCGCTATTTTAAGTTTGATACCAACATCGACCTGTCCGAAAAGTTGGGTGTTCGTGTAGGTTTTGTCTTCCACAAGCGCAAGCCCTTAGACCCATCGGGTTTCGAAATGCTTTCATTTCCGAAGGTCTTTCGTTCTTTTGCTCCCTCGTTCGAGTTGTCAATCAGGCCGCTAGGATGGAAAGGTCCCATCTTCACCATCGACTACGAACGCAGTTTAACCCATGCCTTTAAGTCGAACACCTCGTACGAACGTTGGGAAATCGATGGCCAATACCTGCATCGCTTGTCGCGCTTACGTGCCCTCTCCATGCGTCTTGGCACCGGCTTTTACACGCAAAAGGATCGTTCGTCTTATTTCCTAGACTATTCAAACTTTCGCGAGAACACCATCCCAGGTGGGTGGAACGATGGCTGGTCGGGCGAGTTCGAATTGTTAAACGCCAGTTGGTACAATGCGTCAAACTATTATGTGCGAGGCAATTTTACCTACGAAACGCCACTTTTGGCCTTGAGTTGGCTTCCCTTTGTGGGACATTACATAGAGATGGAACGAATTTATGTAAGTGCGCTCAGCGTGAAAGCCTTACACCCATACATCGAATGTGGCTATGGCTTCACAACACGCCTCTTTACCATTGGTGGTTTTGTGTCTAGCCGCAATTGGAAGTTCGAAAGCATTGGCCTGAAGTTCGGCTTCGAGCTTTTTAGGCACTGGTAATTCTGCCACACCACCCACAGATAACTCCCGAAGAGAAATTAACATTTAACACCATGCATACCCCATTAACCATTTACAAGGCAAGTGCAGGAAGCGGAAAAACATTCACCTTGGCCGTGAACTACATCAAGATTTTACTTCGCAACCCACACAGCTACCGCAACATATTGGCCGTTACCTTTACCAATAAGGCCACCGAAGAGATGAAGTTGCGCATTTTAAGCCAGCTTTATGGCATCTGGAAGCTTCTCCCCAGTTCGAAAGGCTATCTGGAGAAGGTGACAACCGAACTAGACATCACGCCCGAATATGCCTCGCAGCAAGCTGGAACGGCCTTGAGCAACTTGCTACACAATTATAATTATTTCCGTGTAGAGACAATCGACACTTTCTTTCAGGCCGTTCTGCGTAACCTCGCCCGCGAATTGGACCTCACGGCCAACCTCCGAGTGGGCTTAAACGACAAGCAGGTGGAGCAACAAGCCGTTGATAAGCTCATCGAGGAGCTTAGTCCCAACAGCAAAGTGTTGAAATGGATAATGGAATACATCCAACAGAACATCGCCGACGACAAGGGTTGGAACGTCATTGGGCAGATAAAGCACTTCGGAGAGAACATCTTTAAGGATGTGTATAAAGACAACAGGAAGCAATTGAGCGAAATGATGGCCAATGAGGCGGCTTTCAACGGCTACGTAAAGACCATAAGACAACTGGGACAAGATGCCGAACGCGCGATTGTCGGCATTGGAGAAGGCTTTTTTGAGTTGCTCGAAGAAAACCAATTGACTGTAGACGACTTTGCATACAAAGGTCGAGGGGTTTGTGGTTACTTCATTAAGTTGAAAAATGGCAATCTGGAAGACGACAAACAACTGAACAAATATGTGCTGGATGCCCTCGAAGACCCCAACGCTTGGGTGGGAAAGAAAGAACAAAACGGTGACGGACACACGCTAACGGTGGTGCGGAACGTGTTGTTCGACTATCTCAACGACTCTGAGAAGCTGCGGAAGCAACAGCTAAAGAACTTTAAGTCGGCCAAACTTACCTTGCGCCACCTGGACCAATTACGCCTCTTGGACAAGATAGAAACCGAGGTGCGCCAGCTTAACGAGCTGTCTAACCGCTTCTTGTTGAGCGACACGCAAAACCTTTTGCACGCTTTGATAAGCGATAGCGACACGCCATTTATCTTCGAAAAAATAGGAACACAACTGGAACACATCATGATAGACGAGTTCCAAGACACCAGTACCGTGCAATGGTCCAACTTTAAGGTGCTCTTAAGCGAGTGCATGAGCCACAGCCAATCGCAAAGCCTCATTGTGGGCGACGTGAAACAAAGCATCTACCGTTGGCGTTCGGGCGACTGGCGGCTGCTTAATGAGATTGAAAAACAATTCTCTGGCTCGCCACATGCATTTAAAATTGAGCAAATGACCACCAACTATCGCTCTGAACGCAACATTGTAGACTTCAACAACGCATTCTTTGAGGCGGCATCGGCCATCGAACAACGACAATTGGAGCAGAAAAACGTTTCGGGAGCACAGCAAATGAAGGTGGCTTACCAAGACGTGAGCCAGCTGGTGCCCGACAGTAAGCAGCCAAAGGGTAGGGTAGAGGTGTGCCTTCTTGGCAAAGAAAACTGCCAGCAGCGCATGTTGGAGAAGGTGTGCCACACCATCAGCCACCTCTTGGAACAAGGGGCGAGAGCCAAAGACATTGCCATATTGGTGCGAAGCAACCAAACCATCGCCCTCATTGCCGATTACATGATGGTGCATCTACCCGATGTTCGCCTTGTTTCCGATGAGGGATTTAAGCTGCAAGCCTCTGTAGCCGTGCAGATTATCATTGGCGCGCTGCGCGTTTTGGCCCATCCCGCCGACCGGTTGTTGCAAGCCAACCTGGCCACCGCTTACCAAACGCATATCATGAACAATCCCGTGGGCTGCCGCGAGATGCTGAAACGCGATGCTGATGTCACCCGTTTCTTGCCCGAAAAGTTTTGGAACAATCACCAACAGCTGATGGCCATGCCCATATTCAACATCGTTGAAGAGGTGTATCAGGCCTTCCAACTTGAGCGTTTGTCCGAACAAAGCGCGTATATCTGCACGTTCTACGACCACCTAAGCAAATTCTTGGTGGACAATTCGGCCGACCTTAACGCCGTGATTGACGAGTGGGAGAACGACATGAAAGGCCGTGCTATACAGAGCGACGAGCTGAATGGTGTGCGATTGCTATCCATCCACAAGAGCAAGGGCTTGGAATTTGCCCACACCATTGTGCCTTTCTGCGATTGGAAGTTGGAAATCCAGCGCGGAACGCTGTGGTGTGAGCCAGAAGAACAGCCCTTTAACGCCTTGCCGCTCATCCCCGTCGACCTCTATCCCAGGCAACTTATGGGGTCGGTTTTCGAGAAAGACTACCTGCACGAGCATCTCCAAACGATGGTAGACAACATGAACTTGCTCTATGTGGCATTCACAAGGGCAGGCCGAAACCTCTTTGTGTTTGCAGAGAAAGACAAGTCGGGCAGCCGTTCAGAGGTTATTGGGCAATGCCTTGAGCAGCTAACGGGCGTGTTGGAAGGCGGCACAATCCGGACAGACAGCCATGAAGACATAACCTTTGAATACGGAACGTTATCGATAGACACGACAGAGGGAACTGGGAAAAACACATCCGACAATGTGTTTAACACCCTACCACTTCCCTTCAGCTTCGATGTAAGGGTCTATGACAGTAAGGCGCAGTTCTTGCAAAGCAACAAAAGCACTGCCTATATCGATGGCGAAGACGAAGAAAACCGCCAAACCAACTACATCAAGCTGGGCAATGTGTTGCACGCGGTGTTTGCGCAAGTGCGCACATTGGCCGATGTCCCCAACGTGTTGAGGCAGTTGGAGCAAGATGGTGTGCTGTACGACAGCGACCTAACCCGCGAGAAGCTCGTGGCGATGCTCAACAAACGCTTTGCCGACAAGCGCATAAAGGAATGGTTTTCGCCTGGTTGGCAGCTCTTCAACGAATGTTCCATACTCTCGATAGACCCCATTACGAATGCCGTTGTCACACATCGTCCCGACCGCGTGATAACCAATGGCGAGGAAATGCGCGTCATCGACTTTAAGTTTGGCAAGCCCAGGCCACAACATCGCACGCAGGTGGCCAGCTACATGGCCTTGCTCAAGGCTATGGGATACAACAATGTGAGCGGATATTTGTGGTATGTATACACCAATAAGATAGAGGAAGTGAAATGAGAAAGACCTTTTTAGAATACGTTGCCGAAGACTTGTTGAAGAAGTTCGGCACCGACTTGTCGCGCGTCACGCTTGTTTTCCCCAACAAACGCGCGTCCCTTTTCCTTAACGAGCATCTGGCACGCATGGCCGATGGCCCTTTGTGGAGCCCTGTCTACACCACCATCAGCCAACTTTTCCGCGATAGGAGCGAACGAGTTGTGGCCGACGACATCAAACTGGTGTGCGACCTCTATCGCGTTTACATAGAAACAACGGGCTCAACCGAAACACTCGACCACTTTTATGGCTGGGGCATGCTGATGCTTAGCGACTTCGACGACATCGACAAGAACCTCGCAGATGCCAAAGACGTGTTCAGAAACCTGAGCAACATTCACGAGTTGGACGACGTGTCGTATCTCACCGAAGAGCAACGAGAGGTGTTGAAACGCTTTTTCAGCAACTTTTCTGACGACTACAACACCGAGTTGAAGAAGCGTTTTTTGCAATTATGGCAAAATTTCGGCCAAATATACCACGGCTACAACGCTAAATTGCAAGCCGAAGGACTGGCCTACGAAGGCGCGCTTTATCGCGAAGTGGTGAGCAACGAGAATGTGGGTTTTGATGCCGATGTATATGTCTTCGTTGGTTTCAACATGTTGCAGAAGGTGGAACAAAAGCTTTTCGCCCGACTGGAAAAGGCTGGAAAGGCCAAGTTTTATTGGGATTTCGACCGATATTACATGGAACGGGCCAGCAACGAGGCTGGACATTACATCCGTCAATACCTCGAAGCCTTTCCCAACGAGTTGTTCAATCGCGACGAAGAAATATATGACAACTTCCGACAGGAGAAAAACATACGTTTTGTGTCGGCCTCTACCGAAACCATTCAAGCGCGTTTCGTGGGCCACTGGCTACAAAACGACAGCTTTGTGCAGGCCGGGCGAAAGACGGCTGTGGTGCTTTGCGACGAAAACTTGCTGCAAACCGTGGTGCACAGCCTGCCGCCACAAGTGGAACGGGTGAACATCACCACAGGATTTCCCCTGGCACAGTCGCCTGTTTTCTCGTTCGTCAATGCCCTCGTTGCCCTGCAAACGGCGGGTTGTTCCAAGAGTCAGGGCCGTTACAGGTTGCAATATGTGCGCCCCGTTCTTCGCCATCCCTATTGCCTTTTCGTGTCGGAGAATAGCTCAACGCTGTTGGCAACGCTCGAAGAACGCCACGCTTACTATCCGCAAAGATCCGATTTGACCCTTGATGAAGGCTTAACCTTGCTGTTTGCAGATTTGGAAGAAGGTGTGGCCAATACGCAAGAGCATCATGCCAAGCTGCTGCAATGGATGCTCGAGATGCTGAAACGTGTGGGAAGGGCCACGCAAGACACCAACGACCACTTGATGAAAGAGGCCGTTTACCGAATGTATACACGTTTTAACCGCCTGCACGAGTTGGTGGTTTCGGGCGACTTGGCTGTGGACTTAACCACACTGTTGCGGCTGATTACCCAGTTGGTGCAAGCCACAACCATACCTTTTCATGGCGAACCTGCCGTGGGATTGCAGGTTATGGGCGTGCTGGAAACACGAAATCTCGATTTCGACAACCTGCTTTTGCTTTCGTGCAACGAGGGAAACATGCCCAAAGGCGTTAACGACGCATCGTTCATTCCGTATTCGATACGCAAGGCACACGGGCTTACAACCGTAGACCACAAGGTGGCTATCTATTCTTATTACTTCCACCGACTGTTGCAACGGGCGAAGAACGTCACCATATTATACAACAATTCAACCGAAGACGGACACACGGGAGAAATGAGCCGCTTTATGTTGCAGGTTCTCGTTGAGAGCGGCCATCGCATTGAGTGCCAATCGTTGCAAGCTGGGCAAACACCCAACGTGTTGCAACCGCATGCTGTTGAGAAAACACCCAGCATCATGCGCGAACTGATGGCCCTTGAAAAGCTTTCGCCCACGGCCATCAACCGTTACTTGCGCTGCCAGTTGCTGTTCTTCTATAACATTGTGGCTGGGCTGAAAGAGAGTGACGAGGAAACCGACGACATCGACAACAGAACCTTTGGCAACATCTTCCATAAAAGTTCGCAATTGATTTACGAACAGCTGATGGATGCCAGCCATACCGTAACCGGGGCGGCCATTAAAAACTTCCTTGCCGACCAATCGACCCTGCAACGCATCGTAGACAGGGTGTTTAACGAAGAGCTTTTCAAGGTGGCCAATGCCAACCAGCATCCCGAATACAATGGCTTACAGCTGATTAACCGCGGCGTGATAATCTCTTACTTGAAGAAGCTTTTGCAGATGGACCTTGCCTTGACCCCATTTCGCATCCTGGCGATGGAGAAAGCGGTGGAGAACAATGTCATATTCTCTGTAAACGGCGAGGAACATCCTTTGAAAATAGGTGGGTTTGTAGACCGGTTGGACGAAGTGGACGATGGAGAAGGGAAAACAATCCGCGTTGTTGACTACAAGACTGGGCGCAAACCCAATTATGGCGTGTCTGCCTTTGAAGACATCTTCTCGGGCGAAAAGGTGACAAAGAACCACGCCGACTATTTTTTCCAAACTTTCCTTTATGCGTCAATCGTTCGCGATTCGGCCTATTGGAACGCGAACCAACTGCCTGTTAGTCCGGCTTTGCTCTTCATACAGCAGGCATCGGCCGAAGGAAACGACCCCGTGCTGCGCTTGGGGAAGGAGCGTGTAGACGATGTGGCTGCTTATCGCGAAGAGTTTTGGCCGCGCTTGCAATTGCTCTTAGAAGAAATCTTCGATGCAGAACGTCCCTTTGCGCCTACCGATGACAGAGAACGCTGTACGCGCTGCCCTTATAAGCAGGTGTGCCATCAATAATGTCGTAAATATCAAGAATGATGTTGGCGATGTTCATCTGTGTAAGGTGTCGACAATATGCAACGGATAGCCTTGCAAGATGTGGCGAATAAGCTTGCTATAGGCTAAAAGAAATGGTTTTGGAAAGCACTCTTACAGAAACAACACGCACCAAACGTGTGGTTAGCAAATTTAAGAGCGAAAGAAAAGGAGGATGTCTTGGTGGCAAAGCATGCTCCTATGGCTTGCCAAATCCATTTCTTCGATGTCATAAATCCGCTGGCATGTTAGTTGACAGGTAAACGAGTTGACAAGTTGACAAGGTTTTTGGATTAATGAAAAAAAGTTCTCTTTCATTTACAAAACAACATTTCTGCACGCGCAATTCTAGCATTATTTTAGGTCCTAAAACCCACAAAACGCATGTTTTTTAGCGTTTTTCAATTGTCATTTTCTAAGAATAGAAGCAGGAAATGGTGCATTTTGCATCGTTTAGCTTTGCTAGATTGTTGCCGTTGCGTGATTTTTCGCTTGTATTTTTGCCAACTTTCTTACCTGTTTTATAGCATTCAACGCTCCTTTGTCAGCTTGAAACAACGCCTTTTTTGTTCATTGCCCTGCTATTTGATGCATTTAGCCATGCTAAGTGCATGAAAAAGCTATGCAAAGTGCCGCATTTAGCATTGCTTTTTCATGCAAATAGCTTGGTTAAATGCCGCATTTTACAAGTGTATTGTGTCAAAAACGGGCTAAAACGGCAAAATGGCGTGTTAGATGCCGACATTCATCCCTCGATTTCGCGCATCAACCTCATGCAAGAATGAATTATTTGCGACCGTTATTCAAATTGCGGCGCGAGAAGGCAGCCAGAATGTTAAAATTCTTACTGAAAATTATACAAACCAAAAAAAAATGGGATAACCATATCACGGCCTTTACCCTAGTTTGCATTCGCCTCATGAGGTCGGCTTAGCCTATTTCTCTCACGAACCGGCACAACAAACAGGCCGACCGCAATGAGGGTGGTAGCAAGTCGGCGGGCTATCACCCAAAACAACTGCAAGTTTTGATGCAAGCCGTAAATGGAAGCTGAAAGAAAACGATGCAATGCATGCCAAAACGCCATAAGTAGCGGCATAGCAGCAATCAAGCCAAGTTGCTTGTCAACTAGTCTTCTCGTTAACTTGTCAACTTAAAAAACAAGCCTTTTTTCGCACATGCCACAGCCACACTCGGCATCGAGAAGCACGAATTGTGCTTAGTGGTGTAAAATTCCGTTTATTTTGGTTTTGTTATTCATGCAATTTACGTTACCTTTGCACTATCAAAACATAAGAAACCAATTTTATGGCAACGAACACATTCAAAGGGTTGGGCATTGCCCTTGTGACACCATTCAAGACAGATGGGTCGATAGACTATGTAGCATTGAAGCGCCTTATCGAATACCAAACGGACAATGGTGCCGACTTTCTTTGTATACTTGCCACAACAGGCGAAACGCCTTGCCTTGACGCTGAAGAACGAGCAGAAATAAAACGATTTGTGGTTGAAGTGAACCAAGGCAAGCTGCCCGTGCTGATGGGCTGCGGTGGAAACAACACCTTGGCCGTGGTGAAAGAACTGCAATCCATAGACCTGCATGGGGTGGATGGCATATTGAGCGTTTGCCCTTATTACAACAAGCCATCGCAAGAAGGACTTTATAGACATTTCAAGACCATTGCCGAAAACAGCCCCTTGCCCTTGGTGCTATATAATGTGCCTGGCAGAACGGGCATCAACATGAAAGCCGAAACAACCGTTAGGCTGGCCAACGACTGTAAAAACATTGTGGCGATTAAAGAGGCTGGCGGAAGTTTGGAACAGGTGGACGAGATTATTAAGAACAAACCCACGCACTTTGATGTGCTCAGTGGCGACGACGCACTGACGTTCCCGATGATTGCCAGTGGGGCGGCAGGGGTTATTTCGGTTATCGGAAATGCCCTTCCACGCGAGTTCTCGAGAATGATTCGCCTCGAATTTAATGGCGAATACGAACCAGCCCGCAAGATACACCATCGCTTTACCGAGCTTTACAGCCTGCTTTTTGTAGACGGAAACCCGGCCGGCGTAAAGGCCTTGCTGCACGAAATGGGGTTCATTGAGAACGAATTGCGCCTGCCGCTGGTGCCGACAAGGGTGGCAACGGTGCAAAAAATGGCTGCCATATTGCAAGAAATGCGCATCTAAAGTGCAACAAATGCTTGTTGCCGGCATCATTCTTCCTGCTGACACCGTGTTTTTTCACGGCTCTTGTGGTGCAAAGGCTATGGTTAAGCGCTGAAAGCGAAACCCAAACAGAGCCTTGTTGGGCCATGAAGCCAACAACAGCAACTACAACTGGTTGTCAACAACCTTTTTTTCGTCTTCTTATTATAACATACCTTTAATTCTTGTGCAATTCGTTTTTTTGTCGTACATTTGCAGATTAGGAAAAAAGACACCTGTTTTTGCCTGTGGCGGGCAGGTCTGAACAGAAATATATGTTTATAAACGAATAAATTATCATCATTGTGGCAGAAACAAAGTATATTTTCGTAACGGGTGGAGTGGTTTCTTCGCTGGGCAAGGGCATTATCTCCTCGTCTATTGGCAAGCTTCTTCAAGCAAGAGGGTACAACATCACCATCCAAAAGTTTGACCCTTACATCAATATCGACCCCGGAACGCTCAATCCATACGAACACGGAGAATGCTATGTCACAGTGGATGGCATGGAAACCGACTTGGACTTGGGCCACTATGAACGCTTCACCGACATTAAAACCACCAAAGCCAACTCGCTGACGACGGGTAGGATATACAAGTCGGTTATCGATAAGGAACGCCGTGGCGACTATTTGGGCAAGACCATACAGGTGGTTCCCCACATCACCGATGAGATTAAGCGCAATGTAAAACTGCTGGGCAAGAAATATCATTACGATTTCGTTATCACCGAAATTGGCGGAACCGTAGGTGATATCGAGTCGACTCCGTTCCTCGAGGCTATCAGACAGCTGAAATGGGAACTTGGGAAAAAGGCTGTTTGCGTGCACCTAACCTACATTCCTTACCTGAAAGCTGCACAAGAACTTAAGACTAAACCCACACAGCACAGTGTTAAGGAACTGCAAAGCGTGGGAATACAACCAGATGTGCTTGTGCTGCGCACCGAAAAAACGCTCAACACGGGCATCTTAAAGAAGGTGGCCGCCTTTTGTAACGTGGATTTAGACTGCGTTGTGCAGAGCGAAGACTTGCCCAGCATCTACGAGGCACCAGTAAGAATGCAAGAACAAGGGCTGGATGTGGCCATATTGAAGAAGATGGGCGAACCCATTGGCGAGAAACCCGCCCTTGGTCCTTGGCGAAAGTTTTTGGAAAGGCGCAGGCAAGCCACCAACGAGGTGAACATCGGCCTTGTTGGCAAATACGACTTGCAGGACGCTTACAAGAGCATACGTGAGAGCTTGTATCAAGCAGGCACGTACAACGATTATAAAACGGTGCTTACCTTCATCAACTCGGAGAAGCTGACGAAAGAAAACGTTGCCGAGAAAATGGCTGGAATGGATGGCATTGTTATCTGTCCGGGCTTCGGCCAGCGTGGCATTGAGGGCAAAATCATCGCTGCCCATTACGTCCGCACCAACGATATTCCCACCTTTGGCATTTGCTTGGGAATGCAAATGATGGTTGTGGAGTTCGCCCGCAACGTGCTTGGGTACGAAGATGCCAACAGCCGAGAGATGGACGAAAAGACCGAACACAACGTTATCGACATCATGGAGGAGCAAAAGAATATCACCAACATGGGCGGCACAATGCGTTTGGGTGCTTACGAGTGTGTATTGAAGCAGACATCGCGCGTGATGGACATCTACAAGCACGAACATATACAGGAAAGGCATCGCCACCGTTATGAGTTTAACAACGAATATCAAAAAGAGTACGAGCGTGCAGGGATGGCATGCGTTGGGAAAAACCCCGAAAGCGACCTTGTTGAAATCGTTGAAATACCAGGATTGAAATGGTATGTCGGCACACAGTTCCATCCCGAATACCAAAGTACGGTGCTTAATCCGCATCCCCTCTTCGTAGATTTCGTTAAAACAGCAATAGAAAACAAAAAGTAAATTCACACATTATCTGATTATCTCCCGGCAAGTTGCATGAACAGCCGCTAAGCAACCTCATGCGAGAACTGGGCTGGGATTAATGGACAAGACATAATGAACAAGAACAACATTATCGGTTTCATTCTCATTGGTGTAGTGCTTATCGCTTTCAGCCTTTGGAATCGTCCTTCCGAGGAAGAGTTGGCTAAGCAACAACAAAAGGAACTGCTTGAAAAGAAGAACAAAGAAGCGCAAACACAAGCCCAAGCAAAGGCTGCCGCCGCCCGAACACAAGCATTGCAGCAAGCTGCCACCGACACGGGCGCTTTGTTTCATAAGGCATTGACGGGTGTTGCAAAGCCTATTGTCCTAAAGAACAGTAAGCTGCAGCTGCAACTTAACACGAAAGGCGGTGTGGTTGACAAGGTGTTGATTAATAACTTTACCGACAGAAACGGCAATAAGGACCTCACTTTGTTTCAAGGCAAAGACCAAAGCCTGAGTTACACGTTAGCTACCAAAGACGGATTTGTAAGCACAGCCGACTTGTATTTTACACCTTCGGAAGTAACCGACAGCACTGTGACGTTCACAGCTGAAGCAGCGGCGGGTAAGACGCTTACCATCAAATATGTGCTTGGAAGAGATTACATGCTCCATACCAGCATTTCGGCAACGGGAATGGGCAGCATACTAAACCCATCGGTAAACACTGTTGACATCAATTGGCAAGAGCGGTGTGCTCAACAAGAGAAAGGATTTACCTTCGAAAACCGCTACGCTACCCTTACATACCATAAAACCGAAGGTGGAACAGACTACTTAAGTGAGGGCTCGGAGAAAATAGACGAAGTAATTGAAGACAAAATAGACTGGGTGGCGTTCAAAAACCAGTTTTTCTCGGCTGTGATGATTGCCAAGACCGACTTCGGCACGAACGCTTCATTGACAAGTATCCCCCAACAGAAAGGTTCTGGATACCTTAAACAATACCAAGCCAAACTTAAAACGGCCTTCGACCCCACGGGCGCACAGCCAACACAGCTTGATTTCTATTACGGTCCTAACGACTTCCGCTTGCTCCAGAAGATGGAAAAGCAAAGTCATTTCGGAAAAGACTTGGAGCTTGAACGCCTTGTTTACCTGGGCTGGCCGCTTTTCCGCATAATCAACCGCTGGTTCACGCTTTATGTCTTCGATTGGCTCACTGGCTTGGACATCAACATGGGTATTGTGCTCATCCTCATCACCTTATTGCTGAAGTTCATCACTTTCCCCTTGGTCAAGAAAAGCTATTTAAGCTCGGCGAAGATGCGTGTGCTCAAGCCAAAACTGGAAGAAGCGACGAAAGAGTTTAACAAGCCCGAGGACCAAATGAAGAAGCAGCAGGCCATGATGAGCGAATACGCCAAGTATGGCGTTAGTCCTTTGTCGGGATGTCTGCCCATGCTCATCCAAATGCCCATCTGGATTGCCATGTTCAACTTTGTTCCTAACGCCATTCAGTTGCGCGGCGAGAGCTTCTTGTGGATAGACGACCTCTCTACTTACGACCCAATAATAGAGTGGGGAACCAATATTTGGCTCATTGGCGACCACCTGTCGCTCACGTGTATACTCTTTTGCGTGGCAAACGTGCTGTATTCGATAATGACCATGCGCCAGCAGCGCGACCAAATGGTGGGTCAGCAAGCAGAACAAATGAAGATGATGCAATGGATGATGTACCTCATGCCCGTGATGTTCTTCTTCATGTTCAACGATTACTCCTCGGGGCTGAACTTCTACTACTTCATTAGCTTGTTCTTCAGTGCAGCCATCATGTGGTTCTTGCGCAAGACAACCAATGATGAAAAGCTGTTGCGCTCGCTGGAGGCCAACTATAAGGAAGCCCAAAGCAACCCACAAAAGCTAAAGGGACTTGCCGCACGTCTGCAAGCCATGCAGGAACAGCAGCAAGAGATGCAACGCCGTCGCGAACAGCTGGGTAAGAAGTGACGTTGAGTTATCTATTCAAATCCTAATTACAGCAAAACAATAAACGAAACGAACGTATCAGGCGGATTATGGTTTGTGTCCTGAAGGTGCACACAACCGTAATCCGTCTTTCAAAATAAGGAATTAAAAGCTCTTAAACCTATGAAGAAAACCCTTGCCTTGGCTGCAATGGCCTTACTTGCCATTACACCGCAATCAAATGCCCAAACCATGATTGGTAAGAACGAAATTAAGCTGAACAGCGACTTGATGACACCCGAAGCCCTGTGGGCAATGGGCCGCATCGGCGGCGCACAAGGATCGCCTGATGGAAAGCAAATTGTCTATCGCGTTGCTTATTACAGCGTGCAAGAGAACAAAGGGCACCAGATGCTCTTCGTGTCTAACGCCGACGGTACGAACAAAAAACAACTCACAACAACGGCTGATAACGAAACTGATGCTGCTTGGATAGAGAACGGACGCCGCATTGCTTTTCTCACTAAAGGGCAATTGTGGAGCATGAACCCTGATGGAACAGACCGAAAGCAGCTTACACGGAGCGCAACAGACATCGAAGGGTTTAAGTTTTCGCCCGATGGAAAGAAGGTTATACTGATTAAGTCGCTCAAATATACGGGTGTCATACAGGCCAATCCGGCAGACTTACCCAAGGCTACAGGCCGTAAAGTAACCGACTTGATGTATCGCCATTGGGATCATTACGTTGAAAGCATACAGCATCCTTTCGTGGCCGACGTGCAAGCAGACGGCATAAGCGAAGGCAAGGACTTGCTCGAAGGAGAGCCTTTCGAATGCCCTATGGAGCCTTTTGGCGGCGTTGAACAACTAGCATGGAGCCCGGATTCGAAGACTATTGCTTATACTTGTAGGAAGAAGACAGGTCGAGCCTATTCCATTTCTACCGACTCGGACATTTACTTATATGACCTTGCAACGGGAAAAACAAAAAACTTGTGTAAGCCCGCCGACTATAAGGAACCCGAAGTGGATGCCACCAAGACGATGAAGCATCAGGCCGTGAACCATCAAGGCAAGGATTACAACGTGGGTTACGATGTTAATCCCCAATTTTCTCCTGATGGCAAGTATGTGGCTTGGCAGAGTATGAAGAACGATGGCTACGAAAGTGACCGCAACCGACTTTGTGTTTACACCCTTGCAACGGGCGAAAAACGTTATGTTACCGAAGCATTCGACTCGAATGTGGACGACTATTGCTGGGCAGCCAACTCGCAAACCATCTATTTCATTGGTGTGTGGCACGGCTGTGTGAACATTTATCAAACCAATTTGGCAGGAAAGGTGATGCAACTTACTGAGGGTTGGCACGACTATGCTATGGTTCAGCTCTTGGGTAACACGGGTAAGTTGCTCGCTATGCGGCACAGTTATTCTCACCCCGATGAGCTTTTCGTGGTGACGCCTTCGAAGAAAGAGAAGAAAGCCGATGCTAAGCAGATTACCGATGAGAACAAACACATCTTCGATCAGCTTGAAATGGGAAAGGTTCAACAACGCTGGGTGAACACTGTTGACGGAAAGAAAGAACTGGTTTGGATAATTCTACCCCCACATTTCGACCCCAACAAGAAGTATCCCGCCTTGCTTTTCTGTGAAGGAGGCCCACAAAGTCCTGTTAGCCAATTTTGGAGTTACCGTTGGAACTTCCAAATTATGGCCGCCAATGGCTATGTAATCATCGCGCCAAACCGTCGTGGCCTGCCTGGATTTGGTTCAGAATGGAACGAAGAAATATCGGGCGATTGGGCCGGACTCTGTATGAAAGACTATCTTTCGGCCGTTGATGATGCCGTTGCTAATCTGCCTTTCGTAGACAAAGACCGCCTTGGTTGCGTGGGAGCAAGCTTCGGTGGCTTCAGTGTTTACTATCTAGCAGGTCACCACGACAAGCGTTTCAAGGCATTCATCTCACACGATGGTGCTTTCAACCTCGAAGCAATGTATACCGAAACAGAAGAAAACTGGTTCTCCAACTGGGAATATGAAGACGCTTATTGGAACAAAGACCTCTCGGCAAACGCCAAACGCACATACGAAAGTTCGCCTCACCGCTTTGTAGACAAATGGGACACTCCCATTCTTTGCATACATGGCGAGAAAGATTACCGCATTAACGCCACCCAAGGAATGAGTGCGTTCAATGCTGCACGCATGAAAGGCATTCCTGCCGAATTGCTTATCTTCCCCGATGAGAACCACTGGGTGCTCAAACCACAAAATGGAGTGCTGTGGCAACGCACATTCTTTGAGTGGTTAGACCGATGGTTGAAGAAGTAAAAGGTAACAATGGACGTTTAAAACCATTTATATTTTGGATAAGTTAACCTGTCAACCAACCATGTTTGTTGGTTCTCTGGTTAACTTTCCACTTGTAAACTTGTCCACTTGTAAACTTGTCCACTCGTTAACTTGTCAACTTGCCAACTCGTTAACACGTCAACTCGTTAACTTGTCAACTCGTTAACTTGTCAACTTGTCAACTCGTTAACTTGCCAACTCGTTAACTTGCCAACTCGTTAACTTGTCAACTCGTTAACACGTCAACTAGATAATGAACCATTACTAACGAATAATTATTAATATCTATGACAACAATCAACAACGCAACAAGCACGTTACGCGATTCAGCTGCAGCACGCTGGACAGCCTTGTTGTTATTGGCTCTGGCCATGTTTTTCGCGTACATTTTTATGGATATCCTGTCGCCCATTAAGGACTTAATGGAATCCACTCGTGGATGGGACTCCACAGCTTTCGGCACATACGCGGGATCGGAAACCTTCCTCAACGTGTTTATCTTCTTCCTCATCATTGCAGGTATCATCCTCGACAAGATGGGAGTGCGCTTTACGGCCATCCTTTCGGGGCTTGTTATGCTTACAGGTGCATGCATCAACTGGTATGCCGTTACCGAATCGTTCATGGGTTCGTCGCTCGAACACTGGTTTTCCAACAACCTTAACTACATTCCCCTGTTCGATGAGCTGGGCGTTTCACCATTCTATGCAGGCATGCCTGCCTCTGCAAAGCTCGCTTCCATCGGCTTTATGATTTTTGGTTGTGGGGCAGAAATGGCCGGCATCACCGTATCGCGCGGTATCGTAAAATGGTTTAAGGGCAAGGAAGTGGCCTTAGCAATGGGTTCTGAAATGGCACTTGCCCGTCTAGGTGTTGCCACTTGCATGATATTTTCGCCTGTTTTTGCCCGCATGTTCGGCCGAGTAGACGTTTCACGTTCGGCTGCTTTCGGTTTGATCTTGCTGATGATAGCCTTGATAATGTTCGTGGTATACTTCTTTATGGATAAGAAGCTAGACTCACAGACTGGAGAAGCCGAAGAAAAAGACGACCCCTTCCGCATTTCAGATATCGGTCAGATACTCCGCAGTCAAGGCTTTTGGCTCGTTGCTTTGCTTTGTGTGCTTTATTATTCGGCCATCTTCCCCTTCCAAAAGTATGCGGTGAACATGCTGCAATGCAACCTCACGTTCACCCAATTGGCTGAAGGCGACTTCTGGGCCTCGAATACGGTAACGCTTATCCAGTATTTCGTGATGATAACCATCGCTGCCACCGCCTTCACAAGCAACTTCAGCAAGAAAGCTTCCTTAAAATACGGCTTGCTCTTCATCTCCTTGGTGTTCCTCATCGGTTATTGTTTCATCGCCTACAAACGCCAATCTGCCGAGGCAATCTTTGCCGTGTTCCCACTATTGGCCGTAGGCATCACCCCCATTTTGGGCAAGTATGTAGACCATAAGGGTAAGGCAGCATCCATGTTGGTGCTTGGTAGCGTGCTTCTCATCGTATGCCACCTCACGTTTGCTTTCATCCTGCCCATGTTTAAAGGCAACGAAATAGGTGGAGTAACCCTTGCTTTCGTTACCATTCTTATCCTTGGTGCCAGCTTCTCGTTGGTTCCCGCCTCGTTGTGGCCTTCAGTTCCAAAGTTGGTAGACAGCAAAATCATCGGTTCGGCCTACGCACTTATCTTCTGGATACAGAACATTGGACTTTGGCTCTTCCCTCTTTTGATAGGTAAGATATTGAAAGCGTCTAACCCAGACATCGTTCAAAAGCTCGAAGCAGGGACACTTTCACCATCAGAAGCTGCAACATCCTACAATTATACCAATCCATTGCTCATGCTTGCCATACTTGGTTTTGTGGCTTTGGTGCTAGGTCTTTATCTACGTGTCGTAGATCGCAAGAAAGGATATGGCTTGGAAGAACCCAATATAAAGGCTTAAGACTGGTTCAATAATTATTTCCGCTGCCTTTTGAATTTTCGTTGCGTGGCTTTAGCTTTCAATCGAAAACTCATAATGCACTTATAAGATTGAGTTTCGCAAGTGTCAATACACTTGCGAAACTTCTTTTTTATCTGTGCGGATGATGAAAAATATCTCTAAACGGATGCTGCTCAACCCGCATAATGCCGATGTAGCGAGTTGTGATTGTGCCGACATTTCGGATAAGATGGGCCTTTTATTAGTTTTCAGCTTAATGGATTGACACGACAACAAGGCTTTCTTTCCAAGCTGCACATTACATATTGGGCCACTATCATTATCTCGTGAGACTTATCTTGCTGATAGTCGCTTTTAACAAAAGCAGCCTTGTAATTGCTAGAAAAACGTTATCTTTGCATCACGCCGCAAAGTAAACCTACTTTATCTCCAGAGGTAGTTTTGATAAAGCCCTACTTCGCATACCTATACGATTATTAATAAGGGCAAGCAACCAATTGCTAAAAAAAATCACGTATAAAGAAAGAAAACGTATGAGACAAGTATTCGTTTTATTATTGGCCACACTGGGACTTGCAACCGCTTGTGGTCAAAAGTTCGACAACGCCGACGCGAGCGGTTTTGCCAAGCTTATTGAAAGCCCCAATGTTGTTGTGCTTGATGTTCGTACTGCCGAAGAATTCTCTGAAGGCCATATTGAAGGAGCCATCAACATCGATCAAGCACAGAACAACTTTATTGAACTGGCTAAAAGTCAATTACCTTCCAACAAGACCATTGCCATTTATTGTCGCGGTGGGCGTCGCTCGGCATCCGCTGCAGGCAGGTTAGTCGAGGAAGGTTTTAAGTGTGTTAACCTCGAAGGGGGTATCTTGGCATGGCAAAAGGATGGAAAACCCGTCACCAATAATCTTTACGAGATTGATACTTTTCAAACTAAGAGCGGCAAAACCCTTAAGTTTCATGCCCTGGTGCATGCCAGCATAAGGATTGAATACGATGGGAAGCAAATCCAAATCGACCCCGTTTCGAGGCAAAGTGGTAAAACCATAGACTATGCCGCCATGCCAAAGGCCGACTATATCTTCCTCACTCACGAGCATCGCGACCATTTCGACCCTGATGCAATCAAGCAACTGTCTGACAAAAAGACGCAACTCGTAACCAACAAGCGATGTGCCGACATGCTTGGCTTCGGAAAGGTGATGGCAAACGGCGACAAAATGAAGATTGCCGACGACTTTATCGTAGAGGCTGTACCTGCTTATAACATCACTCCTGGCCACCTTCAGTTCCATCCCAAAGGGCGCGACAATGGCTTCATCCTTACAATAGACGGACTAAGAATTTACATTGCCGGCGATACTGAAGACATTCCCGAAATGAAAGACATCAAAAACATCGACATTGCCTTCTTGCCCTGCAACCAACCATACACAATGACTCCCCAACAACTGGTTAACGCTGCAAAAATAGTGAAACCAAAGGTATTGTTTCCCTACCATTATGGCCAAACCAACGTAAAAGGCATACCCGCGCAACTTCAAAATGAGGGTATCGATGTGCGCATTAGGCACTACGAGTAATTGACAGTTTATCAGTTTCTGTGGAGCATTGCCACTCATTCTTTTTAGTGTAAGTACTCCAAAAAATAAAGAAAGACTATGACTGAATTAGAAAAATTGCAGGCAGGACTTGAATACTGCTACGATGACCCTGAAGTAGTGGCACTTAAAGAGCGGGCAATTGTTTGGTGCGCTCAATATAATTCCCTCGACGACACCAACTACGAGGCGCAATATGTCCACCTAAAGAATATGCTGGGCAGTGTTGGGGAAAAGGTGTGGATAGGCAAAACGTTCAACTGCGACAATGGAAAGAACATCTTTATCGGCAACAATTTCACGGGCAACTACAATCTTACCATCTTGGACATCATGGAAGTGCGTATAGGCGACAACGTGATGATTGGCCCAAACTCGCTGATTAGCACCGTTAACCACCCCCCCTCACACCCTTAGGTCGGCGTAAACACCTTGGCATTGGCAAGCCTGTACACATTGGAAATGATGTGTGGCTAGGCGGCAACGTCACGATATTGCCTGGCGTAACCATCGGTAACAATGTGGTTGTGGCAGCTGGAGCGGTTGTTACGAAAGACATTCCCGACAACTCGCTCGTGGCAGGTGTGCCAGCAAAGCTTATTCGCACAATAGAAAACGATGTGGAAGACTAGATGATGTCGTTCCCAAGACACGTTTTAGCGGTACTTTTGTCTTTATCGCGTTTCTTTTTCTCGCAACCTCTTTGTGCCCATCCTTTCATGCACGCATCTAAGCAAGCAAAAGCCAAGCCCGGAAAAGTTGAAATGCCTTTTTTGAATATGTGCCCAAACCCGCTGACGACATTTAATTCGCCAGCTGGTTTTAGCGTTAATGCATGTCTTTGTGGCATACATTCGGCTGCGTATGCGGCGCCCAATGCAATTTGTAACTTCAATATTTTGCGGAACTCCGTGTTTTTTAGTAATTTTGCGCATTATTTGGGTATACAAAACAACTTAATATAAATGAACATTTCATACAAATGGCTGAAAGAGTATGTCGATTTCGACCTTACGCCCCAGAAGACGGCAGAGGTTTTGACTTCTTGCGGCCTTGAAGTAGACGCTGTGGAAGAGGTTCAAACCATCAAGGGTGGTTTGAAAGGATTGTATGTTGGTGAAGTGCTAACATGCGAAGCGCATCCAAACTCCGACCATTTGCACGTCACAACTGTTGACTTGGGTAAGGGAGCAGCATCCCAAATCGTGTGCGGCGCGCCCAATGTGGCTGCTGGACAAAAGGTGATTGTGGCCGATATTGGTGCTGTGCTTTATGATGGTGATGACGAGTTTGTGATAAAGAAGTCGAAATTGCGCGGTGTGGAGAGCTTCGGTATGATTTGTGCGGAAGACGAAATCGGCGTAGGGACATCTCACGATGGCATCATCGTGTTGCCTAACGATGCAAAAGTGGGTCAGCCAGCTGCAGAATATTACCAGCTTGAAAGCGATTGGCTCATCGAAATTGACATCACTGCCAACCATGCTGACGCACTTAGCCACTATGGTGTGGCGCGCGACCTTTATGCTTGGCTCGTGCAGAATGGTTATCCCACGGCATTGAAGCGTCCCAACTGCGATGGCTTCGTTGTAGACAATCATGATTTGCCCATCGATGTGACCATCGAAAACACGGATGCCTGCAAAAGATACGCCTGTGTGTCGATAACTGGCTGCGAGGTGAAAGAAAGTCCTGAATGGTTGCAAAACAAATTGCGTACCATTGGCCTGCGTCCCATCAACAACATTGTAGACATCACCAATTATATCATGATGGCTTATGGCCAACCCATGCACTGTTTCGATGCCGACATGGTGAAAGGACACCACATCATCGTGAAAACACAACCCGAAGGAACAAAATTCGTTACCCTCGATGGTGAAGAACATACTCTTGGACCATCCGACTTAAGCATCTGTAATGCAGAAGAACCCATGTGCATTGCTGGTGTCTTTGGCGGTAAGGGTAGCGGAACGTACGAAACAACGCGCAACGTGGTGCTTGAAAGTGCTTATTTCCACCCCACATGGATTAGAAAAAGCGCACGCCGACACGGACTTAGCACCGACTCGAGCTATCGTTTCGAGCGTGGCATCGACCCCAACGGCACAGTGTATGCTCTCAAACAGGCTGCCATTCTCTGCAAGGAGTTGGCTGGAGGCAAAATATCGATGGAGGTTAAGGACGTGTATCCTGAACCCATCGCCGATTTCGGCGTTCACTTGACGTATGCTTACGTGGCGCAAGTGATTGGCAAGGAGATTGGCAACGATGTGATTAAGCGCATTGTAACGAGTCTTGGCATGCAAATTGTCGAAGAAACAAGCGAAGGCTTGCAACTTAAGGTGCCTGCTTATCGTGTAGACGTTCAACGCCCTTGCGACGTGGTGGAAGACATTCTGCGCATCTACGGCTACAACAACGTGGAAATACCCACACAGCTCAAAAGTTCGCTCACCGTCTTGGGCGAAGAAGACAGGGAACACAAGCTGGAAACCCTTGTTGGCGAACAGCTTGTGGGCTGCGGATTTAACGAAATACTCAACAATTCGCTCACTAAGGTGGCTTATTACGAAGGATTGAATTGCTACACCGAGGAAACTTGCGTGAAACTGATTAATCCTCTCAGTGCAGACCTAGGAATGATGCGGCAGACACTGTTGTTTGGAGGCTTGGAGAGCATTTCGCGAAACGCGAACAGACAAAACCAAAACCTCCGCTTCTTTGAGTTTGGCAACTGTTATCACTATAATCCCGAAAAGGCAAACGAGGAAAGCCCCATAAGGGCATACTCGGAGGAGAAGCATTTGGGCTTGTGGCTCACAGGTAAGCGCATAGAAGGCTCGTGGATACATCCCGATGAGCAGTCGTCGTTCTACGAGTTGAACGGCTATGTTCAAAACATCTTCGCACGCCTTGGCATCGCTGCCGGCCTATTGGTTTACGAAACGAGTGAAAACAACATTTACTCGTATGCCCTCAAAGTGATGAACAGGGGTGGAAAGGTTGTTGCCGAGCTTGGCTATGTGGCTGATAACATCCGTAAATCATTCGACTTGACTAACGAAGTGTTCTTTGCCGACCTCAATTGGACGGCCATCAACAAGTTGATTAGCAAGAAGGACGTTGAGTTTAAAGAGATAAGTAAGTTCCCCGCTGTTAGTCGCGACCTTGCGTTGCTGCTTGATAAGGAGGTCCTGTTTAAAGATGTTGTGGCTGTTGCCATGCAAACCGACAAGAAATTGCTGAAGAAAGTTGAACTCTTCGACGTGTACGAGGGCAAGAACTTGCCACAAGGGAAGAAGAGTTATGCCGTCAACTTCATCCTTCAGGATGATAATGGCACGCTCAAAGACAAGCAAATCGAAGCCATCATGCAAAAGCTGATAGCAAACCTTAAGGGAAAACTAGGTGCAGAGTTGCGCTAGCCGGCCCGGTAAGTGCGTATTGCATAAGGTACTATAATATTGACATTAACGAATAAAAGATAACAAAGAAGGGTGGGGAATGGCCTTCTCGGCTTGCTTTCACGGCTGGTTTTCCAGCCGTAATGCAGCTTCTCCACTCATTAACGCACAATCCAATGGGAAGAGCATTTGAATATCGCAAAGCTGCGAAACTGAAAAGATGGGGCCATATGGCTCGCACGTTTACAAAGATTGGTAAACAAATAGCCATTGCCGTAAAGGCTGGTGGCCCAGAACCCGAGAATAACCCCTCGCTCAGGGCTATCATTGCCAATGCCAAACGTGAAAACATGCCCAAAGACAACATCGAAAGGGCTATCAAAAACGCAATGGGCAAAGACCAAAGCGAATATAAGGTGGTGACATACGAAGGCTATGGCCCTCATGGCGTGGCCGTTTTCGTGGATACTCTGACCGACAACACCACACGTACTGTGGGGGATGTGCGCTCGGTTTTCAACAAGTTCAACGGAAACCTCGGCACTTCCGGCTCACTTTCGTTCCTCTTCGACCACAAGTCGGTGTTTACCTTTAAGAAGAAAGACGGACTTGACATGGACGAATTGATTCTCGAATTGATTGATTACGGAGTTGAAGACGAATATGATGAGGATGAAGAAACGGGAGAAATAACCATTTATGGAGCTCCAACGAGCTTTGGCGAGATACAGAAACACCTAGAGGCCGATGGATTTGAAGTAACTGGTGCCGAATTTACCTATATTCCGAACGACTTGAAGGAAGTAACCGACGAAGAGCGCGAAACAATCGATAAGATGGTGGAACGATTGGAGGAGTTTGACGATGTGCAAACCGTTTACACCAACATGAAATAATTCATTCGGGAAAATGTGAGAAGGGTCTGTTTTCTAAGAGATGGCAGGTTTTTTCAACATATTACGTTTCACACACTTACTGCATGACCAATGTTGTAAGTGTGTGTTTTTTTGTTTTCAACGCTGATAGAATGTGTATTGATGCGTGTGCTACGCCAATCCTTACAAGCAATCGGCATGACAAAAGCTTGTCGTCCATGTGTCGTTTCTTCACGCGAGCGCAACGGCTCTTAGCGATGAAGCATCTGTGTACACTGTACGACAAGAGTAGCTGGTGACAGCTTGGGGCACCACCACCTACACGCAACGTTGCTTTTCTCATCCTTGGGTTAGGGCACAACCCCTTAATGCCTACGCCACAGACCCACTGTTGACCTAGATCTATCGTCTGATAGCTTCGCTACCAGTGTCTGGTATGCACGCCGCAAGCCTTTTGCAACCATGCTTTCAGTGCATGGAAATCACGCTACCAGTGCGTGTTAATGACATTGCTAGCGGTTTGGTGCAGACAAGATGGTGGCAATGAGGTTGCGAGCAAAGCTAAAAACGCCTTTTGGGGGTATATGGCTGGTTCTAAAATTGCCATTGAAGCATTTTAGAACCAGCCTATAACCTAAACTGGCATCTTGGGAAATAGTCCTTTGTGTTTAAGTTTCTTCCCTTCTAATGTGGTGCAAACCTTATAACAATCCAGTTTTACCTACAAAGAACAGCACGATATACCCCAGCACAAGGCCGATTATTCCGATGGCAAGCCCAATTTTCATCATCTCGTTTTGGTGAACAAGCCCTGTAGAGTGGGCAATGGCATTGGGAGGTGTACTGATTGGCAGACACATTGCTGTGGAAGCTGCAATGGCAATGCCGATAAGAACGGTGGGTGTGCCGCCTATTCCCGACAAGCTGTCGCCCATGCCCTTGCAAACAACAGCGAGGATGGGTACCAACAATGCTGCTGTGGCAGTGTTGGAGATGAAATTGGACAGTACATAACAGATTACACCCGAGATAATGAGGATTGCCATTGGCGACCAGTCGCCGAATGGGATGCTCTTGATGGCCAGTTCGGCCAGTTTCGACTCGTTAAGCGCAAGCCCCAAGGCAAAACCTCCAGCAACCATCCAGATGACACTCCAGTTGATTTCTTGCAAGTCTTTGGCTTTCACCACGCCTGTGAGGGCAAACACCGAGATTGGCAACATCGCAACGGTGTTGGCACCCACGCCGGTGAACTTATCAAACATCCACAGCAGCACCGTAATGCAGAACGTAACAGCGATGACAGGCGTTCGCCAACCGCGGTGCACTTCGCCTTCGATATGTAAGTCTATCTCTTTCTTCTTGAAAGGGAAAAAGGTTTTAAGCAAATACCAGCCGATGAGCAGCAGGATGATGGTTAGGGGCAGCATGAATGCCATCCATTGGCCGAAACCCAGGCCGAGGTTCAGGCCGTTGGGGTCGTTAAGATATTTCAGCGCGATGGCATTGGGCGGCGTTCCGATGGGCGTTCCCATGCCGCCGATGTTTGCAGCAACGGGAATGGCAAGCGTAAGTGCCACCCTGCCTTTGCCTTCGGGCGGCAATGCCTTGAACACTGGCGTGAGGAAAGTGAGCATCATGGCTGCAGTGGCCGTGTTAGACACAAACATCGAAAAGACGCCGGTGATGAGGATGAAGCCCAAAAGCACCATCTCAGACTTTCTTCCGAACGGACGGAGCAGCGTTCGTGCCAGGAATACATCCAAACCCGACTTGGTTGCGGCAATGGCCAGAATAAATCCGCCCAAGAAAAGAATGATGATGGGGTCGGCAAAAGTGGCCATTAGCTCACTGTGGTTCAACAATTCGGACTTGTCGATGCCCGACCTGAAAAAGAGAAAGGCATTGTCGGAAGTGGTGAAAAGCAATGCTCCGATGAGTACAACCGACGTTGCCCACGACGAGATAGCCTCTGTCACCCACATGATGGTGGCAAAAGCAAAGATGGCTATCACACGTTGCTGGATAACCGTTAGCCCTTCGATGCCAAAAGCCGTTGAGGGCAAGTTCCACAAAACAGCAGTGACAACCACCGCCAAAGTGAACAAGGCAAATCTGTTAAATCTGAAAACCCCGCTCAATGTGTTTCTTTTGTGTTCAGACATACTATCTATGTGTTTATGGTTAGTAACAATGGGGCAAAGATAATTATTTTTTTTATTCAACAAAAGAAATAACATAAAAGTTTTCATGGAAAATGAGAAATGCTTGTTTCAAGCGGTTTTTCAGAGCTATTTTCGAGTTTGTATCGAAGTGTTTTGTGATCGTATTGCCAACCAGAGATGGGGTTGAATAACGGCGGCTTGAAAAACAATATTCGCTTAAAATATAGGTGGTAATTCGCTTGGTGGAAGTAAAGGTGGTGCTTGTTTTGAAATGTGCCCTCATATCATGTAGGTGGTAAATCGTCTGGCGGAAGTAAAGGTGGTTACTGTTTTTGAAATGCATGCATTTGTGGCCTTCCATTTTTTGTACCTCGTCATTAATTCATTCTTTTTCATTTACAAAACTACTCTTTTCCAAAAGCTATTCTAGCATTTTTCAAGCTGCTTAAACCAACAAAAAGCATACAGCTTACTTATTTTGCCGTTGCACTTCGGTTAAGAATTAAGGCTAAAACCATGCATTTTGCATCATTTAGCTTTGCTAGATTGTTGCCTTTGTGTTTTTGGGGGCCAGCATTTTTGTTCATTTTCCCACCAAATTTATAACATTTTTCTGCCAACAAAAAGGCCTTTTTCGCTGATTACTCAGCAATATGATGCATTTAGCAAGGCAATGTGCATGAAAAAGCTATGCAAAGTGCCGCATTTAGCAAAGCTTTTTCATGCAAAAAGCAAGGCTAAATGCCGCATTTAGCATGCTTTTGCACCCAAAGCAGGGCTAAAGGCTGTAAAATGGGCACCAATTGCCGCTTCTTGCCCCCTGCTTTTTTGCGGATAACCCCATGCGAGAATGAATTATTTGCGGCCGATGGGCAATTTATGGCGCGTGAGGGCAGTCATAATGTTAAAATCCGTGCTGATAATTTTACATAATCAGAGATGGTCCTCATCAAAACGCACCTATGTGCGAAAGACAAGGCAACGAACAATTTGTGCAATAACACAGAAATACGGCAAACCGAATGCAGAGCTGATGCCGTAAGACGGACATTGGCGTATACGATTATACAGGGTCTAGAACCACCCAAACTTGTACCCTTACAATCCATCTCAATTCTTATTTTAAACTAAAAATCGAAGATTAGTTTATTTTGTGCTTGCTTGTTTCACAAACAATTGTTACCTTTGCGTGTAAATAGTCTAAGCAGATGTCTCTGATTATTCTTCTAATCATAGTCGTTGGGTTTATTCTCATTAGTACCGAGAATGTTACAAATGTGAATAAGGCCGCTGTAGCAATCTTTGTTGGTACAGTGGGGTGGGTTCTGTATGTTTCTTACGGAACAGATTTCGTGCAAATGCTGCATCAGCAAGCTTATGCCGACTATCTTAACGGCATGGAACACTCCAGCCAGTCGGTGAAACAGTTCATCGCTCAAACAATTTTCTTACGCTATGTTGGCAAGGCTTGCGAAATCGTGCTGTTCTTCTTGGCAACGATGACCATCGTAGAGATATTGAACAACAACGGCTGTTTCGACTTTTTGGGTATTTGGGCGCGAACCCGCAACAGCAAAAAGCTTTTGTGGATGATGATGCTCTTTGTCTTCGTTGTTTCAGCCAACTTAGACAACCTCACCACTACGGTGATGGCACTAACACTCATCCATCAAGTGATACCCAACCGCCGCTATCGAATGATTTACGGCAGTGTGGCTGTTATTGCGGCCAACATGGGCGGTGCCCTCACGGTGATAGGTTCGCCCGAGGGGCTTGTACTGTGGAACATGGGTGCAATAACAGCCTCTAACTATTCGCTGAGCATGGCCTTGCCTTGCATTGTGGCTTGTGTTTTGCCCACATGGCTATTGTCTAGAACACTGCCCGACCGCATCGACATCGAGTTCTTGCGGCTTCCTTATCGCGGAGATGACACCAACTTGAACGTTTGGCAACGCCTGGTGATGTTCATTGTGGGCATTGGGGGGCTGTGGTTCATTCCCACGTTCCACAACATCACCAAGCTAAGTCCGTTTCTCGGCGCACTATGCGTGTTGTCGGTGCTGTGGGTAGTAAATGAAATATTCAACCGCAAGCTGCTCAACACTGGCGAGAACATACATCGCCGAATTCCCCGCGTGCTGCAATATGGCTCGATGCAGATGATATTGTTTGTGTTGGGTATCATGTTGGCTGTAGGCGTGGTAAACGAAACAGGCTTTTTCGTTAAAGTGACAGCCTACATCGACAAGCAGACACCCAATGTCTGGCTCTTCGGCGTTGCCAGTGCCGCCATTAGTAGCGTGCTCGACAGCTTCGTTACCACCATGTCGGCAGTGTCGCTTCATCCCGTCGTGTCTGCAGGCAATGCGGAACTAACAGCCTATTCGGCCAACTTTGTCCAAAATGGCGTATATTGGAAGATGATTGCTTTTGCAACAGCAGTTGGAGGCAACCTCTTGCCCATAGGCTCTATAAGCGGACTGGCACTGATAAGGACAGAACGCATGCGCGTGGGATGGTATTTTGCCAACGTGGGATGGAAAGTGCTTTTGGGCGGTGTGTTGGGAATGGCCCTGCTTTGGCTCATCTCCTAAGACATGATAACAAAGATGTTCACGCTCCAGGGCAGATAAAACAACCATGCTCGCGCCTTGCGCTTTCGGGAAATCGCACGTACATATAAATATGCATTAAACAGTTATCCACTCCTTATATATATAGGAAGGTGGAATGAAGATAAAGTTAACACCATAATGACAAGAGTAAAGACAATAGGCATACTCACTTCGGGTGGGGATGCACCAGGAATGAACGCTGCCATACGTGCCGTTACGCGCGCTGGCATTTGCAATGGATTTAACATCAAAGGAATATACCGTGGATACGACGGGCTTATCAATGGTGAGATAAAGCCTTTCACCACCGAAAACGTCAGTGGCATCATCATGCAGGGCGGCACGATATTGAAAACTGCACGCAGCGATGACTTCACGACAGAGGAAGGAAGGCAGAAAGCTTACGACAATATCGTGAAGGAAGGCATCGATGCGCTGGTGGTGATTGGCGGAAACGGGTCGCTTACAGGAGCGATGATTTTTGCCCAAGAGTACGACTTGTGTTGCATTGGACTCCCTGGAACCATCGACAATGACCTTTATGGCACTGATTCGACCATAGGTTACGACACCACGATGAACACAATTGTGGAATGTGTAGACCGCATTCGTGACACGGCACAAAGCCATGAACGCATCTTTTTCGTAGAAGTGATGGGGCGTGATGCCGGCTTCTTGGCACAGAACAGCGCGATAGCCTCGGGCGCAGAAGCTGCCATCATCCCCGAAGACTCGACTGATGTAGACCAATTGGCGCGTTTCATGGAGCGCGGCATACGCAAATCGAAGAAAAGCTGCATCGTCATCGTGTCTGAAAGCCCTAAGTGCGGCGCGCTCTATTATGCCGATCGCGTTAAGAAAGAGTTTCCCGATTACGATGTCCGTGTGTCTATCCTGGGTCACTTGCAGCGTGGAGGAAGGCCCTCTGCTCATGATCGCATCCTAGCCAGCCGAACAGGAGTGGGAGCCATTGATGCAATCATGCAAGGGCAACGCAATGTAATGATTGGCGTTCACAATAACGAGATTGTCTACGTGCCACTTTCGGAGGCGATACGCAGCGACAAACCGTTCGACAAGAAACTGATAAGCGTTTTAGACGAATTGAGTATATAATTTGGACAATGGAAATGAAAAAATGTAATTATTTTGCATTTAATTGATAGAACGTTTTGGCAATTCCGTTTTTTATGGTTACTTTTGCCCTGTGATTAATAAAGAAATTAAATAAACTAGATATCTGAGTATGTCAAACATAGAAGGACACATTTCGCAAATCATTGGTCCAGTAATAGACGTTTATTTCGACACGAAAGGCCAAGAAGCAGAGAAAGTGCTGCCGAAAATACATGATGCCTTGCGCATCATCAGGCCCGACGGCCGCGAACTAATCGTTGAGGTTCAACAGCATATCGGTGAAGACACCGTGCGCTGTGTGGCTATGGACAATACCGATGGCCTGCAACGCCACCTCAAGGCAACCCCTTTGGGCAGTCCTATCACGATGCCGGCAGGCGAACAAATTAAAGGACGCATGATGAACGTTATCGGCAAGCCCATTGACGGCATGTCGGAACTCAACATGGAAGGTGCTTACCCCATTCATAGGGAAGCTCCAACGTTTGACGAGCTGTCTACTCACAAGGAAATGCTGGCCACAGGAATAAAGGTTATCGACCTGCTTGAACCTTATATGAAGGGCGGAAAGATTGGTTTGTTCGGTGGTGCTGGTGTGGGTAAGACCGTGCTTATCATGGAACTCATCAACAACATCGCCAAAGGGCACAATGGTTACTCCGTGTTTGCTGGCGTAGGCGAGCGTACTCGTGAGGGTAACGACCTTATCCGAGACATGATTGAATCGGGTGTCATCCGTTATGGCGAGAAATTCAAGAAGGCAATGGAAGAAGGTAAGTGGGACCTTTCGCTGGTTGACCCCGAAGAGTTGCGTCAATCACAGGCCACTCTTGTATACGGACAGATGAACGAGCCGCCAGGAGCACGCGCTTCTGTGGCCTTGTCGGGACTAACCGTTGCTGAAGAGTTTCGCGATCATGGTGGCAAGGACGGCGAGGCAGCGGATATCATGTTCTTCATCGACAACATCTTCCGCTTTACGCAGGCAGGCTCCGAGGTTTCTGCGCTGTTAGGACGTATGCCTTCTGCCGTAGGCTATCAACCAACGTTGGCCAGTGAGATGGGAGCGATGCAAGAGCGCATCACTTCTACCAAACGTGGCTCGATTACGTCGGTTCAGGCTGTTTATGTGCCTGCCGATGACTTGACCGACCCTGCTCCTGCCACCACATTTACCCACTTGGATGCCACTACAGAGCTTAGCCGCAAGATTACGGAGTTGGGAATTTATCCTGCCGTTGACCCGCTTGGCTCCACTTCACGCATTCTCGACCCGCTGATTGTTGGGAAAGAGCATTACGATTGTGCGCAACGCGTGAAGCAGATACTGCAACGTTACAAGGAATTGCAAGACATTATTGCCATCCTTGGAATGGATGAGTTGAGCGATGAGGACAAACAGACCGTGAACCGCGCACGTAGGGTGCAGCGTTTCCTTTCACAGCCTTTTACTGTTGCTGAGCAATTCACTGGCGTCAAAGGCGCAATGGTGAGCATCGAGGATACTATTAAGGGTTTCAACATGATACTTGACGGTGAAGTGGACGACCTCCCAGAGCAAGCTTTCCTAAACGTTGGCACCATCGAAGATGCCATAGAGAAGGGCAAGAAGCTGCTTGAGGCTGCCAATGCCAAATAGTTTGTGTAAAAGGATGTGTCTATGCTCAAACTGATTATTGTTTCTCCAGAAAGACAACTCTATCAAGGCGATGCCCAAAGCGTAAAGGTTCCGGGCAGTCTTGGCGAGTTCGAGATACTCGAAAACCATGCGCCCATCATCTCTTCGCTTGATGTTGGGAAGGTGGTTTACGTCACAGGAGAGGGCGAAACGCAAGAATGTGCCATTGCAGGCGGCTTTGTCGAGGTGCAAAAGAATGTAGTATCCTTATGTGTAGAGGTATAATCCTCCCTTGCGGATAATGCTATGGACGAAAGACAAATAGGAAAATACAGGTGGAGTTACATCACCCAAGCCCTCATTACGCTAGTGGTGTTGGACGTAGGGGTATATGCTCTAGGTGGAATGTGGCTGGACTATGCAGTCTTGTTGCCGCTTTTGGTCAGTTCATTGGTTTTCTTAACCATTGAGTTGTCCGACATCCTCCTTTGGTCGCGCATAGTAAAGAAAGTGCCTGAGAACCTCCCAACCTTCTTCATGGGTGTTTCTGGGTTTCGAATGTTGTTGTGCGTGTTGGTGTTTTTCATCTACTATTTCACAGCAGAGCGGCAAGCCATGCTTATTTTCCTTTGCATATTCGCTCTCTTTTATGTTGCGATGCTTGCACATCATGCGCTGTTCTTCTCGCACGACAAGAGTAAGTAGACTGCAATGTCGATAATAAAAATGTGTATAATGAAAAAAGTTAGATACATATCGCTTCTGATGCTCATGCTTTTCGCTTCGGTGTCGCTCAACGCGGCCAACGATGAGGGAGGAGATAAGAAGAAATTGGATATTCCCGAGATAGTGCTCGAGCACTTGTCTGACTCATACGAGTGGCATATCGCCACATACGAAGGCAAGCACTTGAGCATACCGCTGCCCATTATCGTTAGGAGCAGCGAGACGGGTGAATGGTTTGTGGGCTCTCCACACAACCTCCCGAGCAACTTCTTCTTCGATGCCAAGCATCATGGAAAGATATATGAGCATCGTGCTGACGGCTCATCAACGCGTCCAATAGACTTGAGCATAACCAAAGCCGTTGCGCAGATTTGGATCGTGGTGGCAATTTTGCTTGCCGTTTTCCTGACATGTGCACGTTGGTATAAGAAGGCAGACGAGAAAAGTCCGGCTCCAAAAGGTTTTGTTGGTTTGATGGAGATGTTCGTGATGTACATTCACGACGACCTGATTAAGCCTGCTGTGGGGGAACGCCACTGCTATCGCTATGCGCCCTTCCTGCTTACGGTGTTCTTTTTCATCTTCACTTGTAACCTTGTAGGGCTTGTTCCTGTGTTCCCTGGCGGTGCGAACGTTACCGGCAACATCAACGTAACCATGTTTTTGGCCGTATGTTCAATGCTGGTAATCAATGTCTTTGCCAACAGGGAATATTGGAAAGAGGTGTTTTGGCCCGAAGTACCGATGTTCCTTAAGGTTCCCGTGCCATTGATGCCGGTGATTGAGGTGTTCAGTATCTTCACTAAGCCGTTCGCGTTGATGATTCGTCTCTTTGCCAACATGATGGCAGGGCACGCCATCATCCTCAGTTTCACCTGTGTTATCTTCCTTGGATGGAACATGGGTGTGGGTTATGGGCTAGGCTTGAACTTGCTTGGTATCATCATGTTGCTATTCATGAACTTGCTAGAGCTTCTTGTAGCTTTTGTTCAAGCCTACGTATTCACGATGCTTAGTGCAGTGTTCATCGGCATGGCCCACAAAGAACACCATGCGGCCGAGTGAACATCTTGCTTGTGATGCCTTGTATAGAGAGAACGGGGGCATGCCGTAGGCGATATATGTGCGTGCAACATACACGACAACAAACATGGGCGGGATGGCTTTGACGGCCGAGCGCCCCAAAATCAACATTAACAAAGCAAACAACTCAAAAGAGTATATAAACAATTAATTAAATAATAAGAACTATGATGATTACAACATTATTGGCTGCCGAAGGTCTGGCACAGCTGGGCTGCGGTATTGGTGCAGGTATTGCTACTATTGGTGCAGGTTTAGGTATCGGCCGCATTGGCGGTAGTGCAATGGATGCCATCGCTCGTCAGCCCGAAGCCACCAGCAAAATACAGACAAACATGATTGTGACGGCTTCTTTCGTTGAGGGTTGTGCCCTTTTCGCCATTGCAGCTTGTGCATTCTTGATTTAATAAATTCATCAAATGGAGAATTTACCATCAATACTAACGCCCGACTTGGGTTTGATCTTTTGGATGCTCCTGGCGTTCTTGGTGGTTTTTTATGTGCTTATAAGATTCGGCGTTGGCATCATCATCAAGATGGTTAATGCCCGTAAGACGTACATAGACGAAAGTCTTCTCAAGGCTCATGAAGCAACACAACGCCTCGAAAACATTAAACAAGAGAGCGAACAGATACTTCAAGAGGCGCGAGAGAAACAATCACTGATACTCAAAGAGGCCGCACAAACACGCGATGTCATGGTTGAGAAAGCTCGACAAGTGGCTCGCGAAGAAAGTGCGCGCATGCTTGAAGAGGCTAAACGCCAGATTGAGGTTGAGAAACAGACGGCCATACGCGACATTCGCACGCAGGTAGCAGAACTAAGTGTTCAGATAGCCGAGAAAGTGATGCGAGAAAACCTCTCGTCTAACGCTCAGCAGATGTCGTTGGTAAACCGCTTCTTAGACGACGCTTTTGCAAAATCCAACTAAAAAGTTATGGACATAGGGTTAATAGCTGTTCGATACGCACGTGCTTTGCTCAAGGCCGCCATTGCTGACAGCTGTCATGAGGATGTTTATCATAACATGTCGAACCTCTTGGAATGCTATCTGCGCGTTCCAGAGCTTCGCCCGACGATATGCAACCCCATGTATTCGCGACAAAACAAGCAAGCAGTGGTGTTGGCGGCATGCGGAGTTTCCGCAGTAGACCTCACCAAACGCTTTGTTGCGTTGGTGTTGCAAGAGGGTAGGGAAGACGTGTTGCAATTCATGGCAGCCTCTTTCATCAACCTTTACAGGGAGCATTTCCACATAACGAGTGGAAAAATCACCACGGCAGTTGAGCTAACGGCCGAGGTGGAACAACGCATGCGCCGTTTGGTTGAAGAGCGAACGCAAGGCAATGTGGAGTTTACCACAGCGGTAGACCCCACCATCCTCGGCGGTTTTATGTTGGATTACGACACCTACCGCATGGATGCCAGCGTAAAGAACAAACTTAATC
>CAJPTO010000002.1 GCA_905373605.1 uncultured Prevotella sp. | reverse complement strand
GTGTTAGATTGCGGTGCAAAAGCCAAACCTTGGGCATGGTTGTCGCCCTTCACGATGTAGTAAACGTTGGCCTTGCCTGCAACGGGAACGAAAGCCCAAACGTCTTTCCCAGGGATGTCGGTATAGCCATTGTATCCCAAGAAGTTGCCGTCTTTACCACCAAAGCGGTTGATGGTGAAGCCATTTCCTTCGGTTGCAACGGTGAAGAGCACTCCTGGAATGTCTACGGCAGCATGTGTATTCCAGTCGGAACCACCCATAAGGAACTTCTGCGAAGCCACATTGTAGAAGTAGAACTCACCTGCGCCCGCGGCAGCACCCTTGTAGATGTCGGGTAGTTTATCGGCGGCGGCAACCTTGCGAGCCACGCGCAGGTCTACGAGAGCTGCCTTCATGTCGGCACCAGTAGTGGCGGTCTTGCTCACGTTTTCAGCCTTTGTTATGGCAGCGTTTAGCTGTGCGTCGTTGTTCTTATTGATATTTTTGCAAACTTGTACTGTTTTTACCAGCGCATCGTAATTCTCTGCACATGCAGCAACGGCATCATAGGCCTTCTGCAAAGCAACGGTGGCAGCGTTAATAGCCGCAGGGTCGGTAGCGGTTAGTGCCTTGTTGGCTGCTGCAAGGGCATCGGTGTATTGCTTTTTCAATGCAGGAGCAACAGCACCCTTAAACGCATTGGCCGTGGCGAGTATCGCTTTAAGCCCTTTCAGTGCCTCTTCTGGGCTTTGAATAATCTTCTCACCAAGATATTTCAATGAGAAATCAGAGATTACGCACCAATCGTCTACTACGCCAGCATCCTTTTTTACACCGAATTTCAGCGTTCCATCGGTAACAGTAACAGTTATTTCGGCATTTTGGTAGTTACCTGTCCATAGGGCGTAGTTGGCCTCATGTGGTGTGTTAGGCACGTATAGCCCGCTATTTTGTTTGTTCTCGCGTTCGGCTTGGAAGCTAAAACCCTCTTCGGGCGCTTTTTTCGCTCCTGCATAGAGCGACATGATGGGAGCAGAAGCACCATTGGCATAATAGGTGGCACGAAGCTGCTCGGTGCCATTAAGAAACTTGTCGGCACCATAGCCGTACATGGTATAGTCGCGTGTTTGGCTTGAACCGTCGCGATAATATCCGCGAACACCGAACTTATAGGTGCCATTGGGCAGCCCACTGATGGTTTGGTGATAGTCGAAAGTTTGTGTATTCCAAAACTCTTGAATGGTGTTTGCCTTCACAATGTCCCATCCACCTTGGTAGGTAGAGTGCTCGGTGTTGGGTGCTGCGGTAAAATCCAGTTTGTAAGTGGTATTTTTTGTAACAAGGTCGGGTGCGTCAATAAGCCATGTAACGTCTACGGGATGCTCCGCAGAAGCCTTTGCTTTCGCGTCGGCAATACGTTCTCCTCGTGTGACGAGCTGCCAAACGCTGTTCTTATCCTTGTCTAGGGTGAGCAGGTTGTTATCTGCCCCTAGCACCAAGGCATCGCATTCCAGCCAATAGCCATGTATGGATTGGGCGTTGTCGGCGGGCGACATGTCCCAAGCCCCTACGTTCGCGGCAGGCATATCCCAATAAAGTAGGCCGGCATCGCCAATCTTATTCGATACACCATTGCCTCCGCGGAAAGTAGAGCGCAGCTTAAATGTCTTTGCTCCTGTTTTTTCTAGCGTGATGGGTAGTCCGCGTGTGCCCACGTTTACGGCCGTTGCCCATCCGTCTTTCACGGTGTTGTTGTTTTGAAGCCACAAGCCCGTGGCAACATTGTAGAGGTAAAACTCTCCTCCATTGCCCACAGCATGTCCTGGCCAAGGCGTGGTTTGGGCGTTGAGCAAGGTTGCGCTCAACAGTCCCAGGCCTAATGATAGTACTTGCTTTTTCATAAGATGTTTCTAGTTAAAATAATTGTTCTATGTTCGTTAAGGTTTCGGCATATATCAAAAAGATACAACCCAGCATGGGGTCAAGGTGCTTACACCATATTATATATGTAGGTTTGGATTATCGGTTGTTGATTATTATGCTGCAAAGATAGACTTTATTCTGACCATCGATGTGTAAAATCCATTCAGAGTATAGCAAAAAAGAGCCAGTGGGGCGCATTGGTCCGATTTTGTTATTTTTTGGAATGATAGTCGTACCGTTATCTAAATGGGGCGAGTAATTTTGCAATGTAATCAGAAAATGATGTTTAAACCAATACCATAGTGTTTTGTTCGATATGAAAAAGCTATTACTTTATTTGGTTGGTGTGGCAAATGTGCTGGCGGTAGAAGCGCAGGGCGGTTCGTTTTTCGAGCCTTATCAGCGCACAAATCTTCGCCTGTCGTCTGTACCGCTAATAGTGAACGACCCCTATTTCTCCATCTGGTCGCCATACGATAACCTATACGATGGCATCACACGCCATTGGACGGGGCAACGGAAAGCCATAGATGGCTTGCTGCGCGTTGACGGAATCACCTATCGGTTTATGGGAAAAGAGAAGGAACGACTGCTGAAACCCGTTGCACCTATGGCCGACATGGGCGCGTGGAAAGCAAAGGTTAGCTACACAAAGCCCGCTGCGAATTGGACGCAACGCGACTTCAACGACGGCAATTGGCAAACGCAACAGGCGGCGTTTGGCTCTCCCAAAGAATATCCTAACATACGCACGGCTTGGACGGATACCAATTCGGACATCTATATACGTAGACATGTGACGCTGACAAAAGAAGACCTGGCCCACGACTTGTGGCTGATTTACTCGCACGACGATAAGTGCGAGGTGTACGTGAATGGTGTTTTGGCAACCGAAACAGGCGAAACGTGGGTTCAAAACGAAGAGTTGATGTTGCCCACAAATGTAAAACGGAGTTTGCGCGTTGGTGACAACGTTATCGCTTACCACGTGCATAACACCACAGGTGGTGCTAATGCCGACATCGGACTGTTTGCCAACGTGAAAGAAAGTCACAACAGCATACGTAATGTCGTGCAAACCAGCTGCGACGTTATGGCAACCAACACTTACTATACGTTTCGGTGCGGAGGCGTAGACCTACGTTTAGTGTTCACCGCACCCATGTTTCTCGACGACTTGAACCTGCTTTCTACGCCCATTAACTACATATCTTATCAGATTTGCGCCAACGACAAGCGGAAACACGACGTGCAGATATTCTTCGGAACGACACCCGAACTGGCGGTGATAAAGAACACCCAACCCACGATTTCGCGCATACAAAACGTGAACAACATTGATTATCTGCGCACGGGAAGCGTAGAACAAAACGTGTTGGGCAAATCGGGCGACCTCATTTGCATTGATTGGGGGTACTTGTTGATACCCAATGTGAATGGAAACATAACCATGACCGACCAAAACACTGTGGAAAGCCAATTCATCAATAAGGGAACACTGGCCGAACGCGATGCGTTGCGCATCAAGAGCAATAACGAAAGCGAGATGCCGATGTTGGGTTATTTGCACAATTTTGGACTGACCGAGTGCGATTCCAGCTATATGATGATTGGATATGATGAAGTTCAAGATGTGCAATATCTCGGAACGCGCTACAAGGCCTATTGGGCGAAAGACGGACAGCAGCTTACCGACGCCTTTGAAAACTTCCGCGACAATTATAAAACTTACATGCAGCGTGCCCGCCGATGGGACAAGATTATCTACGATGATGCCTTGGCTGCAGGAAACAAGAAGTATGCCGAGACCTTGGCTGCCTCTTATCGCCAAACTTTGGCAGCCCATAAGCTGTTTATGGATAAGGATGGCGACCTGATGTACTTCTCGAAAGAGAACAGTTCGGGAGGTTTTATCAATACCGTAGACGTTACTTACCCAGCCGCACCATTGCTCTTTACCTATAACACGCAGTTGGAGAAGGGGGCATTGGAGGGCGTGTTCAAGTATTGCGCCGACAGTTCGCGCTGGGGATTCCATTTTCCTGCACACGACTTGGGCTTCTATCCCATTGCCGATAAGCAGACGTATGCCTCCTGTTTCCCTGGTGCGAATGGTGATTTTGGCAAGAACATGCCTGTGGAAGAGGCGGGAAACATGGTTATCCTCACGGCAATGACCTGCCTAAGAGAGGGAAAGGCCGACTTTTCCAAGAAGTATTGGGACTTGCTTACCATGTGGACAAACTACCTGGTAGCTAACGGACAAGACCCTGCCAACCAACTTTGCACCGATGATTTTGCAGGACATTTGGCTCACAACGTGAACCTTTCCGTCAAGGCCATTATGGGAATAGCAGGCTATGCATTGATGGCGCAGATGCAAGGAGAGAACGCCACATACCGCACTTATATGGATAAGGCGCGCAAGATGGCTGCTACATTGGAACGAACGGCTAACGATGGCGACCATTATCGCTTGGCTTACGACCGCAGTGGCACGTGGAGCATGAAATATAATATGGTGTGGGATAAGCTGTGGGGGCTTAACCTCTTCTCCAAACAAATGAAAAAGAAGGAATATAGCTATTATCTTACAAAGGCAGAACCGTATGGCATCCCGCTAGATAACCGTGAAAGGTATACGAAATCAGACTGGGAGATGTGGACTGCATGTTTGGCCGAGAGTCAAGAGGGCTTTACACGCATTGCCGACCTTGTGTGGGAGTTTGCCGACAAAAGCAAGAACCGCGTGCCCTTTAGCGATTGGTATTGGGTGAACAGTGGCGATTATCAAATTTTCCACGGACGTTCCGTGCTCGGCGGACACTGGATGAAGGTGCTGATGGACAACTTCTTGAAGAATAAGAAGTTTTCGACCGACATTGAGAATGCACCTCAAACGCCCGGCACCTCAAAGAAAGAAATGAGCCGATACGATGTGGACGGGCGACGACTGTCTACCCCGAAGCGGGGAATAAACGTTGTTCGTTACAAAGATAAGACTGTGAGGAAGGTGATGGTGAGGTGAGTTTTTGGAACTTTAAGTTTTTAAGCTGATGGTTTTTTGAGTATTTAAGTTTTTAATTCTCATAACTATAACTAACAAATTCACGAAGATTTCAATGTCGCTAAAAGTTGATAACCGCTTATTTATGAGAATAATCGCAATAAAAAGAATAACCCTTGTTGCCAGTGTGTTGATGTTGGTCACAGCTGTTCGTGGGCAATACGCCAACCCTGTCTTAAACAAAGACATGCCCGACCCAAGCGTTGTACGTGCACCCGACGGCCAATTCTATGTTTATGCCACAGAGGGCGGTGGGCTGTGTGTACCCATTTACAGGTCGCGCGACCTCGCCACGCGATGGCGTTTTGCGGGTTCGGCCTTCAATAGCTCAACTCGCCCAACTTTTATAGCGAATGGCAACATTTGGGCACCCGACATCAATTACATCAATGGGCAGTTTGTGCTTTACTATTCGATGGCCGAATGGGGTAAAGAATGGAACTGTGGCATCGGTGTGGCCACGTCTTCTTTGCCTCGTGGAGGGTTTGTTGACAGGGGAAAACTCTTCACCAGCTCCGAGATAGGCGTGCAAAACAGTATTGATCCTTGCTTTTTCCAGGATGATGATGGCAAGAAATACCTCTTTTGGGGCAGCTTTCGCGGTGTGTGGGGTATAGAACTGTCTGCCGATGGACTGTCTTTAAAGCCTGGGGCAGAGAAGTTTCAGATTGGGCCGAACCACAATTGGATGCATCATGGCACAGAAGCCACGATGATTGTGAAGCACAATGGCTACTATTATTTTATGGGTTCGTTGGGCAATTGTTGCGAAGGAGCTAACAGCACCTATCGAGTTGTGGTGTCGAGAAGCAAAGAGCTGCGTGGCCCTTACGTAAACAGGCACGGTAAGAAGATAATGGAGGTGGGCGGTTCGTACGAAAGTGTGTTGTCGGGCAACGAACTCGTGGCGGGTCCTGGCCATTGTTCGCAGTTGATTGTCGATGATAACGGCGGTTATTGGATGCTTTATCATGGGTTTGATAAGATGGATATAGATGCTGGTAGGAAACTTTTCGTGGACAAGGTGCTATGGGATGTTGATGGCTGGCCTTATGTAGCGAGTAAGCATCCGTCGAAGGGTGGGGCAGCACCTTTCTTTAAAGACGACTTGCCTAGTGGCATTGCCGATGTCGATGCCACGCCTGATACCTACACCGTGGCCTGTGGTGGTGATAATTATTATCAGATTTCAAGCCCCGATAACTCCGTCTTTACGTGGGAACTCTACGCCATGAGCGGCGAAAAGATTAGGGCGGGCAGAGCCATAAGCACGCAAGACCTGTGGCTGAACGATGTGCCTGTGGGCATATATATCGTAAGGGTGAGAGGAAATAGTGGCAGCATAAATCAGAAAATCGTAAAGGTTGAATAGCAATATCTTTGCATCGGGGCAGCCTTTTATGCTTAACATGTAGCATGCCCTGCCTAACTCCACGCCCCATGTATCGTATAAGCCATGTATTAGGAATGTAACTAGAAACTGAAAATAATATTTATCAAAACCAAGAACAATGAAAAGAGAACATCTTTTTAAGCACAGTTGTCTGCATGCGGCATTGTTAATGCTGTTTGGCTTTTGCTCCATAGCGTGTAGTAGTGAAGACAACAACCCCGTTCCCGAGCCTCCAAAGCCCGTGGAAGTGTATCAAGACCTGAAAGTTTTCCAGCTAAACACATGGTTCGGAGCAACACAAGTGAACAATGCCTATAATGGGTTGGTAGACGTTATCAACCAAGTGGATCCCGACATTGTGTTACTGTGCGAGTTGCGCAACGACCTCTTGTTGCAGAAAATCCCTGACGGCGATGGCGAATACACCCATCGTTTGTGCCAGTCGTTAAAGACAAAGCATCAGAAAGATTATTATGGCAAGAACCACGGTACGTTTGTTGGCGTGCTGTCTAAGTACGAGATAAAGAACTTTAAGGTGCTTCCCACGCCCACCGACAACTATATGATAAAGGTAACGGTGGAAGTTTGCGGACAAGAGATGACCTTCTATTCTGCACATCTCGACTACAAGCACTACGCTTGCTATTTGCCACGAGGCTATAACAGTGGTCCCGATTGGTCGAAACTACCCAATCCCATCACCGATAGCGAACTCGTTATGAAAGACAACCGACTGAGCACGCGCGATGAAGTCATGGAAATGTTTATCGACGATGCGCAAGGCGAGATGGATAAGGGGCGTATCGTTATCCTAGGTGGTGACTTTAACGAGCCGTCCGACCTTGATTGGCAAGCCAACACTAAGGACTTGTATAGTCATAACGGAGTGGTGGCCAACTGGGACTGCTCTGTTATGCTGCGGAAGGCGGGTTTCGTAGATACCTATCGCGAGAAATTCCCCGATCCCGTTACACATCCTGGCTTCACATTCCCTGCCGATAACAAGGATGCTAGCATAAGCAAGTTGTCTTTCTGCCCTGAATACGATGAGCGCGACCGTATCGACTTTGTGTATTATAACAAGTCGCAACCCGTCGAATTGCTGAAAGCCGAACTCGTTGGGCCATCTGGCTCCATCTATTTTGGTAAGCGTGGGGTTAACGATTCGAAAGACGTCTTTATCGAACCAACGGGTACTTGGCCCACCGATCATAAGGGAAACCTTACCACACTTAAAGTTCGCGTGAAGAAATAGGCGCGACATAAGGTAACAAATACATAGTTAACATTAAGACGAAACCACAATATGAAAAGGAATAAACCCACGATGAAGCGTTGGATATATGCGCTCTTCATAGTCGCTTTATGTGCCAACACGGCTGCTTGCAGTGATAAAGACGAGGACAACACCCCGAAATACGACCCCAATGTGCCTGTAACCATCAGCCACTTTACACCTGCCGAAGCCACCAATGGCCAAGAAATGGTGATCTACGGCTCGAATTTCGGGCTCGACTCTACACAGGTAAACGTAATGATTGGTGGAAAAAGGGCCAAGCTAAATTATGTAAAGGCCGACAGCATTGGCTGCATCGTGCCCTATTGGATCGAATCGGGACGCTTTGAAGTAGAGGTGAAGGTGGCTCAGCAGTCTGCCAAGGCTGCCACAAAATTTGTCTATACCAGCCCGTTGATGGTGCGTACGCTGATCGGCTACCGTATAAGCGACGGCGACCCAGGATGGAAAGACGGCAAGTTTGGTACGGGTAAAGACGATGGTTCGGCCACTTTTGGCAAGCAAGCTGCCTTTATGAAGTTCGACCCACAGAACTACGACCACCTATACGTTGCCTACGAAGACTTCGATAACAATGGTTATGGCGTGCAGCTTTTCGACTTGAAGGCGAAGACCGTTACCACCGTGATGCACGGCAAGACGTGTTTCGAAGGCAAACGCTTGCGTGCAATAGATTTTACGGCGAAAGGTGATATGGTGATTGCTACCGACCGCGACGACAGTGGAGACCGATCTACCAGCGTGTGGATTGTTAAACGCAACGCCGATGGTAGCTTTACCGACGACTCTAAGCGTGAAGTGCTGGCCGCTTATAAGCAATGCAACACCGTAGCGGTGCATCCTGCCAACGGCGAACTATATTTCAACAGCTATGGCAACAATGCCATTTTCCGCCTAGACATGGCCAAATATTATGCCAACGCAACGGAAACAACGCCTTGGAACCCTTCTCTCATGGGCAACAACTATGAGCAAATGCTCACACTTGGTGCTAGTCGCTGGAACTTTAATATCACCATACACCCCACGGGCAAGTACGCTTACGTGATAGCCCTAAACCAACACTGCATCTATCGTATGGATTACGACGAGGCCACCAAGCGTTTTAAGCAACCTTACCTCGTCTCTGGCCAGCAGGGCGTTAAGGGATGGGCCGACGGTAAGGGCGATGGCACGTTGATGAACTTCCCTTATCAAGGCATTTTTGTGAAAAATCCCGACTATGTAGCACAGGGTAAGGAAGACGTTTACGACTTCTACTTCTGCGATTACGACAACTATTGTGTGCGTTATCTCACACCCGAGGGTCGTGTTCGCACCTTTGCGGGGCGTGGGGCAACGTCTGCCATGACCGACAATAACACATGGGGGCCTGAAGATGGCGACCTGCGAGAAACGGCACGCTTTGGGAGTCCTACGGGCATTGCCTACGATGAGCGCACAGAAACATTCTATGTCTTCGACACTTATTATAAAAGTGTGAGAACCATAAGCCGTTGAAAACACATCTTTACCCGTACGTGGCGTCGCCATGCTTTGTTGATTGCATTGCCAAATGCTTGGCGATGCCACGGCAGGTTATTTGTTTGGTGTCTTCCGCATCGTGATACGATGTGCCCTCAATAAAGTCTTCGCCAGTGGGATTTGGCGATATTCACAGCATTAAAGTATAAGAAAACGATGAAACGAATAAAAGTCATTCTGCTAGGTTGGTCGTTTGTGGCGCATGTTTGTGCGTTACAAGCTCAAGGCTTGTCGATGTCGCTTAGCTTAAAGTCACCTGGCAATCCGTCGAAAACACGCCAATTGCTACAACAAGGTCAGGATTGGACTACTGACGGGCCGCTGAACGTGGTATCTTCGACAACGAAAGATGGCGACGACGAACTGCTGACGGTTACCCTCTCGGCGCGCGAAAAGGTGTATTTTCACCTTGACCTCAGCCTCAACACAGGCCTCTCGTCTGGCGAAGCGGAGTTTTACATGCCTGGTTTTTGGTATCATCGCAACATGCGCTCTCCCCAAGAAGCACCCTCTTTCAAAACCAGCAAGCGTTGGACCTTCAGAGAAGACCGCATGTCTACACCGCTAACCAGTGCCTTTAACCCACGCGAGGGGAAAGGCGTATCGGTGTTGCGTGTGCTGGATGAACCTTGCGATGTGCAGGTTCAGCGAACCATGGGCGAGATAATACTCCCTGGGCGCACAACCGTGGGTTATGCCGGGTTCGATGGCGAGGGTAACACCGTAGACTTAAAGTTTGGCTACCCCTACGAGGAAGCCCCTAAAAGATACATCCGCAAGCTAACGCTTACAGGCCCAATAACAACTTTTGCCAAACTGGAAAAGGGCGAACAGCAAACCTTGCGCTGGCGCATACGTCGCTATAAAGCCAACGATTTCGGTAACTTTGTTACACAAGTGTGGCAATATAGCTATGACCGCATGCAGCCCCAACCCTTGAAAAATGCTTACACGGGTGCAGCAGTGAAGGCTGCCCTCAGCGATTATTTTCGCCATTCGTTCGTAGATCGTTATCCGTTAAAATACAATTCGGGCCTCTCGCTTCGTGTTAGTGACTGCTTGCCGGCAACAGAAATGCAGATAGGCTTTTGCGGGCGCGTGCTGCTTAACGCTTTCAACGAGATAGAATACGGTACAGAAACAAACGATGAAGGACTTGTTAGCATGGGGCAAGCCATTTTCGACAGCTTCCTAAACAACGGATTTGGTGACGGTGGCTACCTGCACGACTTTGTAAACTTCCGTGATGGCTTCTCCAAAGAAGACGTTCATTCCATTCGGCAGCAAAGCGAAGCCGTTTATGCTGTGCTCCATTACCTAAAATACGAGAAGAGTCGTGGTCGCCATCATGCAGCGTGGGAGAGGCGCATACGCACCATTCTCGATAACTTTGTTACCCTAATAAAGGGCGATGGGCACTTTGCCCGCAAGTTTAAATCTGATGGCGCCGATGTAGATGCTTCGGGAGGCAGCACCCCTTCGGCAACTTCTGCATTGGTGATGGGGTGGAAATATTTTGGCAACAAGCAGTATTTGCAGGCCGCTCGCCGAACGGTGAACTACTTGGAGAAGAAAATTATTTCGCAAAGCGACTACTTCTCGTCTACCCTAGATGCCAACTGCGAAGACAAGGAAGCCGCCATCGCCGCTGTAACAGCCACCTATTACATGGCTATGGCTACCAAGGGCGAAGAACGAAAACATTATATCGACCTGTGCAAACAAGCTGCCTACTTCGCCCTCTCGTGGTATTACACGTGGGATGTACCATTCGCACCTGGACAGATGGCAGGCGAATTGGGGCTGAAAACACGCGGATGGGGCAACGTTTCGGTAGAGAACAATCATATAGACGTGTTTGTTTTCGAGCTGCCTCACATTGTAAACTGGCTTGCTAAACAAACGGGCGAACAACGGTTTAAGGGCATATACGATGTCATTACCTCTTCGCTCAGCCAGTTGTTGCCCATTGCCGATAACCTTTGTGGTGTGGCTAAACGGGGATTTTATCCCGAAGTGGTGCAGCACACCACGTGGGATTACGGCCACAACGGCAAGGGATTTTATAACGACATCTTTGCGCCAGGCTGGACGATAGCCTCTCTTTGGGAACTATATTCGCCCAACCGCACAACGGATTTCTTGAAATAACCCGCTCGTTTTTCTTTTTGTTTTAATAATTTTGTACCTTTACGCAACAAACTAACGAAGATGATGAGAATAAGATTGATGATTGCAACGTTGCTTCTGCTTGTCGGTATGACAGGCAGGGGCAACATCCTGTTCAGGCATATCGGCGTTGAGTCGGGACTGTCGCAAAGCACCGTGCTCGCCATCTTACAAGATCGAACGGGCTTGATGTGGATTGGTACGAAATCGGGACTTAACCGCTACGATGGCACCTTATTCAAATGGTATTACAGTTACCCCGACGGGCACAGCCTAGGGAGTAGTTACATCAACGCCCTTTTTGAAGATTCAAGGGGTAGAATATGGGTGGGCACTGATTGTGGCGTATGGATTTACAACCCACTGACCGACTCTTTTACCCGTTTCGACAAACGTAGTGCCGATGGTGAAGGCATCACCAACATGGTGAACGTGATAAAGGGGCATGGCGATAAAATATACATCACGGCCAACGAGCAGGGCGTTTTCTGTTACGATCTACGCCGCAACCATCTCTCTCACTTCCGGTTGAAAGGCCATCCCAATGTTGCAGGCATGGCCATTGGCGATAATGGAGCTGTTTGGCTTGGACTTTTCGGAGGCGGACTATACACCACCGACCACAGTTTTCGCACGCTCACGCCTTTCCGTACACAAGACGGGCGAACGCCTTTTGCTGGCAATATTGTGTCAGCCATACTACCCTTGGGCAACGGACGTTATGCCATTGGCACCGACAGGCAGGGCCTTTCGCTCATAGATGCTGCCCGTCACAGCTTCGAACCCATAGTAGCCAGTGTCGATGGTAAGGAACTTTTTGTGCGCAACCTTATCTTAAACCATCGCGAGATATGGGCAGCAACCGAGCAGGGCATGGTGGTTTACAACCTAGACACTCATGCCATGCAGCATTTCACCTATAATGCCACAGACCCTTTTTCCATCTCCGACAATCCGCTTTATTGCCTGTACAAAGATCGCGAGGGTGGCTTGTGGGCCGGTTCTTATTTTGGAGGATTGAACTACCTGCCCGCCATACATCCCATTTTCGAACGTTTTGTGCCACAGGGCAGTGGAAATGGGCTGCATGGACGGCGCGTGCGCGAAATGGTTATGGACAAGCAGGGCAAGATATGGATAGGAACAGAAGACGGCGGACTGAACTGTATTGAGCCCGACAACGAAACCTTCAGCTATGTTGAGGCAAGTAATGCCTTTCCAAACGTGCATGGGCTTTGCGTAGACGGCAACGAACTGTGGGTGGGCACGTTTGCCGCGGGACTGAAAATCATCGATACCCGCACCCGCCAAGTTATAAAATCATTCAAGGCTGATGGCCGTCCTGGCTCGCTTCACGATAACACCATCTTCAGCATAGCCCGCTCGCCGCAAGGCATGATGTACCTTGGTACCATTCGCGGACTATGCACCTACAACGCCAACACCCAAACCTTTGTTTACGATAAGGCCATTCCTGGCGTGCTCATCAATGACGTGAGTTTCGATTCGCATGGAAATCTGTGGCTGGCCACACAAACCAATGGTGTCTTTATGCGGCATAACGGGCGATGGACAAATTTTAGGGCTACCCAATCGGGGCTTACTTCGAACAAGGCTTTAAGCATATTCGAAGACAGTGAAGGCATCATCTGGGTGACAACGCAGGGCGGTGGCGTGTGCAGGTTCAATTTCTCTACCAGCCGTTTTAAACCCTTGCAACAAGGCGCACTCAACAGTTCGTCTACGTTTTTTCGTATGGAAGAAGATGGTGATGGGGTTCTTTGGCTCTCGGGCTATGCTGGTTTCGTGCGTTATGACCCGCGCAGTGGCGACGTACGCACCTATAACAACCGCACAATGTTGCTCGACAACCAATTTAACTATAACTCGTCGCTCATCGACAAGCGTGGCCGCATCTACTTTGGAAGCCTTAGCGGCATTGTGCGCTTTTCGCCTGCGGCCTTGAAAAAAGAACAACGTGTGCCCCGGCTTGTGGCCACTGACCTATATATAGGTAACGAACATGTGGACAACTTTACGAAGAGCACGCCCTTGGAACAGAACATCGTGTTTACCCGCAAACTATCATTAGCCTACAACCAAAACGCTTTCAGGTTGCATGTTGTACCCCTAAGCTATTCAAGGCAGAATTGGGGCTCGCTGGAATATAAGCTCGAAGGCTTTGATAAAGGGTGGCAACCTATGGGGGCAGACTTCTTTATGACTTACGCCAACTTGCCCGCAGGCACTTATCAGCTAATAGTGCGTATGAAAGACCAAAACGGCAAGGCCTACCCTGGCGAGTACAAGCTAGACATTGACGTGCGCCCGTTCTTCTTGTTTTCCTTTTGGGCCAAGCTGTTTTATGTGGTTTTCCTTGGTGTTTGGGTATGGTTGCTTATGCGTTATTGGAATCGCCGTTCCGAAACGCGTCGTCGTCAGGCTATGGAGGCTTTCGAAACGCGCAAAGAACAAGAGCTGTATCAGAGCAAGATACATTTCTTTACCAACGTGGCACACGAAATACGCACGCCGCTCACGTTGATATTGGGTCCGCTGGAAAACATTCTCAACACACAGAAAGTGAAGGACAACGATGTGAAAGACGACCTCAACATCATGTACGAGAATACGCGGAGGCTCACAGACCTGATAAACCAACTGTTGGATTTTCGCAAAACAGAGAAAGACGGACTACGCCTGAACTTTGAATATTGCAACCTTACAAAACTGGTTACCGATGTATATAACCGCTTTCGCTCGGTGATGCGCGAGAAAAACATCAACGCAACGTTATCACTGCAAGGCAACAATCTGCACGGATACGTAGACCATGAGGGCTTTACCAAGATAGTAAGCAACCTGGTTAACAACGCCGTGAAGTATTGCCTATCGTATATCTCGGTGACATTGAAGACCGACGACACGCAACTTTTCCTCACCGTGGTCAACGATGGCAACATCATCCCCCTGGATTTGCGTGAAAAGATATTCGAACCTTTCTTCCATATCGACACCGCCGAGCACTCAACATCGGGTACGGGCATTGGCTTGGCCCTCGCGCGGTCGTTGGCCGAACTGCACAATGGCCATCTATGCATGGGCGATGAGGCTGATATGAACGTGTTTGTGCTTACCTTGCCCTTGGTGCAAGAAGTGCCCGTAAGGCTCGGTAGCAGCGTGGCAGAAGACGCAATGCCCGTAAAATCCGAATCGCTAACCATGCAACAAATGCAGGATAAGCCACATACGCTGTTGCTTGTAGAGGATAACGTGCAGATGTTGGAGTACGAAAAGCGGTGCTTGGAAAAAGAATACAACATCGTTACGGCCGCCAACGGTGAGGAAGCGTTGCTGCAAATGGAGCGCAACAACGTAAGCCTCGTTGTTACCGATGTGATGATGGAACCCATGGACGGTATGGAACTATGTCGGCGCATTAAGTACAACGTAGACCTTTCGCACATTCCTGTAATCATATTGACGGCTGTTACCTCCGAGCGAGGTAAGATGGAGGGAATGGAAAGTGGTGCCGATGCCTACATTGTGAAACCTTTTTCCATGGATTTTCTTTCGCAAACCGTGCAAAACCTGTTGCGACAGCGCGAGGAAATAAAGAAGATGTATGCCAATTCGCCATTTGTGTCGGCGTCATCGGCCTCCATCAGTCCAGCCGACGCCGAGTTTTTGGAGCGGTTGAAGGCAGCCGTTATGCGCAACATTGGCAACAGCGACTTTAATGTAGACCAACTAGCAGCCGAGATGAACATGAGTCGTACGAGCCTAAACCGTAAGGTGCGCGGCACGCTAGACCAGTCGCCAAACAACTATATACGCATAGAAAGGCTTAAAGTAGCAGCCGAAATGCTTAAGTCGGGCGATAAGAAGGTGAACGAAGTGTGTTACAACGTGGGTTTTTCTAGCCCAAGTTATTTCACCAAATGCTTTTACGAACAGTTTGGCATCTTGCCCAAAGAATTTAATAAAGAACAATGATACATTCAGCAAAACCAATCCTTATGGCGGCATTGCTCAAATTGCTGTCGCTGTTACCCCAGTTGTCGTTGGCACAGACGGCAACTTACAGAAACCCTGTGATAGACATGAGCGCGCCCGACCCAACAGTGATACGCGCCACGGACGGCACATTCTATCTCTATGCCACAGAAGATACGCGCAACGTACCCATTTACCATTCGGCAAACCTTGTAGACTGGAAGCAGGTGGGCACAGCCTTTACCGATGCTTCGCGCCCCAAATGGCTTCCAAAGGGTGGCATCTGGGCTCCCGACATTCAGTGCGTTGACGGTAAGTACTACCTATATTATGCCAAATCGGTGTGGGGTGGGGAATGGGACGCTGGCATCGGCGTGGCCGTGAGCAACAGTCCCACAGGGCCGTTTACCGACCGCGGATGTATGTTTACCAGCAAACAAATAGGTATTCAAAACTGCATCGATCCCTTTTATATCGAAGACAGGGGCAGAAAATACCTTTTCTTCGGTTCGTTTCATTGCATTTATGGCATAGAATTGAGTGCCGATGGCTTGCATGTAAAGCAGGGCGCGAAACCGCGTAAGATAGCAGGGGCGTTCATGGAGGCAACCTATATCAAGCGGAGGGGAGGTTATTATTACCTCTTTGGTTCGGCTGGTACTTGTTGCGAGGGGGCTCGCAGCACGTATCGAATAACCGTTGGCCGTTCTAAAAACCTTTTCGGGCCATACGTAAACAAGGCTGGCCAACGTCTGCTCGACAATCATTACGATGTGCTTTTAGGCAAAAGCGACAGCGTGTTGGGCCCAGGACATAATGCCGGGCTGATTACCGACGATGCAGGCACCGACTACATGTTTTACCATGGCTTTAAAGCCAGCAACCCCGATGCGGGTCGTTTGGTGTGGCTCGACCGCATAAACTGGACCGACGGATGGCCTTCTGTGGCAGGAAATATGCCTTCGGCAGCGGGCATAGCCCCAACATTGAAGGCAGACAGGCGGGTTAAGGCCACGCGTTCAGGCCTATATCCCAATGATTTCGAAGCCAACATCGGTGGCAAACGCACACATCTTTATGCACTGGTTAACAGCAAGGGTATGGAGGTTTGCCTAACAAACTTTGGTGCGCGCATTGTTTCTGTCGTGATTCCCGATAGGCGTGGCACACTGCGCGATGTGGTTTTGGGGTACGACAACATAGCACAGTATGCCGACTATCAGCATTTTGGGTCGGATTTTGGTGCTGCCATCGGGCGTTACGCCAATCGTATAAACCAAGGGCGCATTGTGGTAGACGGCAAAACGGTGCAGCTGTCCCGCAACAATTACGGACATTGTCTACATGGGGGCTTTACGGGTTGGCAATATCAGGTGTACGATGGACGGCAGCTTAACGATTCAGTGGTAGAGATGAGCCTTGTTTCGCCCGATGGCGACAATGGCTTTCCCGGCACCGTTCATGCCAAAGTGCGCTATACGCTCACGGCCGACAACGCCATCGACATCAGTTACGAGGCCGTGACAGACAAGAAAACGGTTATCAACATGACCAACCACTCGTACTTTAACCTCAACGGCAATCCCTCGCGACATGGCGAAAACCAGGTGCTTTACATCAATGCCGACCGCTATACGCCAGCCGACACCACCTATATGCCCACTGGCAAGATGCTGAAAGTTGGCGGCACACCCATGGATTTTCGCAAACCAACACCATTGAGCAAAGACATCAACAACCAACGTTTTGCCATGACGCGCAACGCACGTGGTTTCGACCACAACTGGTGCTTAAACACTTGGCACAATGGACAGCCCGACGAGCGCACTGTGGCTGCTTCGTTGTACAGTCCGCAAACGGGAATAATGCTGCAAGTATTTACCAACGAGCCTGGCATACAGGTTTACACGGGTAACTTCCTCGATGCTTCCTTTGCTGGTAAGCACGGCTATCGCTACCCAAAACATTCGGCCGTGTGCCTAGAAACACAACATTATCCCGATAGCCCTAACCATCCTGAGTGGCCCAGCACATGGTTAGCGCCTGGCAAGAAGTACACTAGCCATTGTGTATACAAGTTCTCGGTGAGATAAGTGGTGGTTATGTGCCCAACGTTCACATGCCTTACTCTCCCCGTTTGTTATGCCTCTGCTGCACCGTTTACGGTGGTTGTAGCAGCAAAACTTGATGTATGGCCTCGTTCCAGTTGAATTGGAAGCTTGTTCCATTTCAACTGGAACGGCGTTCCGGATGAACTGTGACCGTGTTCCGGCTTAGCCGGAACAGCTGCGATGCAGAATGTTGGGGTGTCATTGGCTAAGATATTGGGAGCTAATGGTTTACAGATTGCGTTGTGGACGCTTGGTAACGCCTTGTTGAAGCGCATGAAAACGATGAGTGAAGACGGTGTTGGTAGCATGGTGTTGCTTAGGCCTATAATACGAGAAACGCCCTATCCGCAATGGATGGGGCGTTTATTCTTTTCGCGTTTTGTTGGGGCACGACCGCTGCAAACGGTGTTTGTGCCCAACGGGTGTTTGTGTTTTCCCCTTGAAAAGGGAAGCGGAGTGGAGCTGGTGGGATTCGAACCCACGTCCAAACAGGGAAACCATACGCTTTCTACACGCTTATTCCGGTCTTCGGTTTTCGTGCATTGGCAAGACCCGGACCACCAACCAATGCCTTATCCCCTAAAATTTCATTCGGCTAGCGAGGCCTAGCCAAACTATTTCCGATTTCTCTGCACCGCTTTATCAGCTGGCTTCGGAACAACAGCCTCTGAGCGATGTCTCGTTCCATCACCTAGTGACGGAATAAAGCCAAAAACCTACTGTGCTTCGGTTAGGCAGCGAGAGCGTAATTTCTTTCGCCAATTAAATTGTCGATAACTGGGATTAAGGAGCCAGCCACCTACGCTCCGCGTGCTTACATACCATTTCATCCCGCTGTCAAATCCAGTCAACCCCGGTTTTGTTTGTGCTTGTGTGGCGTTTCATATCATGCCCAATTTACACAAATGGCGGCATTTTGTATGCGATATTGGAGTGCAAAGTTAGTGAAAAGAAACGAAATGGCCAAATTTTTCATGTAATATCGCTCTTTTCTTTTCTTTTCTTCGAGCGTATCTTTTGTAACTGATGAATAAAAACGGCACGTTCTTGCGATGACAAACCCACGAAGAATAGTGCCAAGCAAAAGGATAAGGCACTGAGAAGCAATACGCAGACAAGGCGTTCTAAGCCTTGTTGCATCAAGTAAAGCGGGATGATGTCGACCGCTAAAACGATTGCTGTGAGAGCAGCGACTGGTAATGCCACTCTATAGAGGAAATCTGCATAAGACATTCCGCAGTTGGCATGCATATAATAGAGGTGTACCGCAGAAAACATAAGTCCGTAAGTAAGGATGCCTACAATATACATCCAAATGGGAGAAAAGCCGAGCGAGAAAAGCAGATAAGACAATGCGAGCGGCAGCAATTCAACAAAGCAAATCCATTTGTTGAGTGCCTTAATGCGTCCTTCTGCCGCCAAAGACGACGAGAAGACAATGGTGGTTTGTTCTATCAAGGTTCTTATCAGCAGCAAACGAGAGATAACCACCGTCCATTGTGGCACGTTTTTGAGCCATAATTGCAGGATATAGGGCATCTCAACTATCGCAGGAATGGCGAAGAAAGCCAAGATGATGTACGAAAATTTGCATCCCATGAGCGAAGCTGTTATCATTTGTTCCCTGTTTCCGGATCCTTCGCTTTTGGCAATCACTGGATTTAATGCCTTTAACATGTTTCTTGCGAAGGCCATCAGCTGCCCAATAACCTGTATGCCAATGCCGTGGGCGGCGTTTAGCAGTGTACCAAAGAAGTGATTGAGTACAAGTCCTGACCCATAATTGCTTACAACGGCACTTGATGTGCCAACAAAGTTCCAACCTGCAAAGCTAAGCAATTCTTTCATCAGCCCTTTATTCCAATATTTTCTGATCTTTATCTCACACTCTGCATAATACTTGTGGCAATATATGAGCGATGCGGAGAGGGTGAAGAAAGGCAAGAGTGCCATCAGGATGCCGTACACCACCAACTTATCCGACGACGAATAGATCGTGATGTATGCGATAATGAGTTTGAGCACCGAATCGGCCACGCCGAGAATGGCATAAAACTTCATATTCTCGTGGGCGTTGATGGCAGCCTCGTAAGGAGCGGTCATTATCGTTCCGATAACGCTTACAATGAGGCTGGCAAACACTATTTGGGCGGCGAATGTGCGTTCAGGAGGGATGTTTAGCACATGCTTGAAACAAAAATAACCCACGGCAAGCAGGCAAATCACCATAACAGCAGATACGAGCATGTGGAGTACAAGGCTAACGTTGAAGATGCTTTTTTGCATTTGCAAGTTTCCTGCCCCCTCGTTGTAGTTGAGATAACGTTGGGTGGACGCAGAAACAGACGCGCTGACAAAGCTTAACAAGGAGATTACGCCACCAACGACATTAAAAATGCCGAAGTCGCACTCGCCAAGCGTGTTGAGAACCAAACGCGTGGTATAGAGGATGATGAACATTGAAATCGCCATCCGCCCATATAAGAAGCCTGTGTTTTGTATCACTCGTTTTGCAACTTCGTTCATTTCGCGTTGTTGTTATAAGTTGGCGATGATGGTATCTATCACTTTCTCTTTTTGAAAATGCGCTTGGTAGTAGCGTTTTCCGTTTTCGCCCATTTGCTGTAGCTGTTGAATAGGCATCTCACTAAGCCTCACAACGTTCTTGGCAAGTGTCTGATAGGCCGTGGCAGGAGCGGTAAGGCCGCATTCAGCCTTTTCTATTATCTCGTTTCCCGTGCCGTTGAGCATGGACAAGATAGGCTTACCGAATGCCATATACGATTGTGTTTTCGAGGGAATGGTAAGAGCGAAGATTGGTTCATCGCGCAAAGACACGAGAAGTGCGTCGGCATGAACGAAAAAAGAGGGCATGTCTGCCAAGGGATGTCGCCCCATGAAGTGCACATTGGCATTCAGTCCCAGTTCGTTAACCTTGCGTTGAGCTGCTTCTCGTTTTCTACCATCGCCCACAATAACCCAATGGATGTGTGGATGGGCCTTGATTTCTGCCGCAGCCAGCACCACCGAGTCGAAGTCTTGTGCAGCCCCTACATTGCCCGCAAACATAACAATAAAGCCTTTTGGCATCAAAGCCTTGTATTTTTCTTTGTTGATGAGTGCCTTATCGAGGAAAATCTCTTCGGCCCAATTGGGTGCATACACATATTTTGCATTGAACTTACCTTTTTCTTCAACAGAGCGCTTAAAGGCAGGCGATTGCAAAAACAAGGTGTCCATGTGGGCATAAATGTACCTAACCATCTTGGTAAGCCATTTGTTCGTACGCGGACGAAGCTTTTTTCCTGTGGCTTCCACGCTTTCTGGCCAGAGGTCTTGCACCCAATACGAGGCATTGACGCGTTGCTTCCGCTTCAAAAGCAAGCCTGCATAGGCCTGAAGTATGGGCGAAGTTCCCCAGCAAAAAACCTTGTCGGCGGGTAAACGATGGAAAAGTACGAACGCGCATGAAAAGAAGACGAACGAGAAATAGTTGGTAATCAATGCCTTTCCGCCACCCTTTCCACGTGGAATAACGGGTACACGTATCACGTTGGCCCCAAAAACTTGTTCGTGTTGTACGCCCCATTGGCGATAGCCCTTAAAGATAGTTCCGAAAGGATAATTGGGTTTGCCGGTAAGCACGGTTACTTGGTGCCCGCGCTCGACAAGTCCCTTCACCAAATCGTTTACCTTAAAGTCTTCGGGGTAAAAATATTGCGTAACGACAACAATCTTCATAGGCCTAGCTAAATGTTGTAATTGGCCTTGTAGAGCGAGGCATGGCGTTCCATCCATAGCTTCAAGTCGCCGATCATTTGTTTGTACGACGGCACCTCGTATGGCAAGCGTCTGGAGCGGGCAATGCTCTTATCGACCCCATTTTTGTCAACGGGTATGATTTCAATCGGCATATGCCAAGTGTCTTTGAAAAGCGTAAGCAGGTCGAACTTGTTTATACCTTCGCCATTACTCACTTGCACGAGTCCTGTTACAGGATGTTGTATTACATAATCGATAACCTTGGCCAACTCCAGTGTGGTTACTCCGCCCCAAATGGCAGTCTTATAGCCCAGGCATTGTTTCTCTTGATGCATAAACCAATGGAACAATCCCTCGCCATTGCTTTTAAGCTCTGGTCCCACTATTGATGTGCGCAGTGTGAGGTGATGTTCGTCTACGATTTCGCCCAAGGCTTTGCTTCGTCCGTATATGTCGTCTGCGTCTTTAAAATCGTCTTCGGCATAATTGCCTTTCTTTCCCGAGAACACGCAATCGGTGCTGATATGTATCAACGTCGCACCCATTTCGTCGGCCAGTTTTTTTAGGCGATGGGGTAGGTAGGCGTTGATGTAGATGGCATTAGCGGGATCTTTTTTCGCCCCAGCAATCAACACGCCAATGCAATTTAAGATGATGTCTGGCTTCTGCTCCTTTACCAGCTCTGCCAAGCGTTCCCAATTGTTCACGTCTACGATGATGCTGTCGGGCGTAAGCAGTGTTCTATAAACCACGTCAACGAGTTTATAGCGTCCTGTTTCTTTTAAATAATGGTAGGCAACATGCCCTGCCATCCCCGTTGCGCCCAGTAAAAGTATTTTCTTCATGTTCTTATCGTGTTTTATTCCATACGGTGCGGTTCACATAGTCGGTATACGACAAGATAATTCTAACCACCTTTTTCGATACGTTGTCGGCGGCATAGTCGGGTATGGGGTGAATGTTGGCTTTGTTTTCGGCGTGTTGTGCGGTAACAACTTCTATGGCATCTAGTATCCGTTGTTGTTTCAGTCCGCTCATTATCACGGTAGCTTCGTCCATACCTTCCGGTCTTTCGTGCGCTTGCCTAATGGTAGTGGCAGGGAAGTTCATGATAGACGACTCCTCGGTAATTGTTCCGCTATCTGAGATTACGCAGAAAGCGTTTTGTTGCAACTTGTTATAGTCCATAAACCCAAAAGGTTTCATAAACTCAATAAGTGGATTTTCGTTTGCGAAGCCAATGCTTTCAAGCTTTTTGCGCGTTCGTGGGTGGGTAGAAACGATAACCCTCTTGTTGTATCTTTGGGTGATGGCGTTAAGCGATTGAAGCAAGTCGGAAAGATTTTCTGGCGAATCCACGTTCTCTTCCCTATGCGCACTGACAATGAAATACTCGCCAGGGCGCAAGTTTTCTTGCTCAAGAATATTTGACCGCTCAATCTTTGTTGCATAATAGTTAAGCACTTCGGTCATAGGCGAACCCGTTTTAATGATGGTTTCGGGCCTGATGCCCTCTGCTAGCAAGTAACGTCGGGCATGTTCGGAGAGCGGCATGTTAATGTCGCTCAAGTGATCAACAATCTTTCTGTTCACTTCTTCGGGCACACGTTGGTCGAAGCAGCGATTGCCAGCCTCCATGTGGAAGATGGGAATTTTTCTTTTCTTGGCAGCGATAACAGCCATGCAACTGTTGGTGTCGCCATATAGCAACACCGCATCGGGGTTGATGCGCTCCAACAGCTCATCGGTGTTCTTCACCACGTTGGCAATGGTTTGTGCGGCCGTTTGTCCTGCTGCATCAAGGAAAAAGTCGGGCTTTCTCAATTCCAGTTCTTTAAAGAAAATCTCGTTGAGTTCGTAATCGAAGTTTTGCCCTGTATGCACTAATACCTGCTCGGTGTACTTGTCTAGTTCGGCAATAACCCTACTAAGTTTTATAATCTCGGGGCGGGTGCCCACTATGGTCATTATTTTCATTGTGTCTTTTTTGCTGCTTTGAGGGTTATTCACTTCTTATCTCCTTTGTCTTCTGTCGCGGTTCAAGGCCAAGGTCTTCTTTTATGAACCGAAGCTTCATAAGTAGTGCCTCCATCTCTTCCACCGACAGTTGGTGGGTGTTGTGCGAGTTGTAGTCTTCCGAAATAGAAATGGCCTCATTGCCTTCTGTGAAGAACTTGTCGTAGTTTAAGTCGCGCGTGTCAACAGGGATACGAAAATATTTCCCCATGTCTACAGCCCTTGCCATCTCTTCGCGCGTAACCAATGTTTCTGAAAGCTTCTCACCATGACGAGTGCCTATAACCTTAATGGGCGTGTCGCGATATTTAGGATCTATGTTGGCATAAACCTTTCTCAGTGCATGTGCAAGCACATCAAGCGTTGCTGCGGGTGCCTTTTGCACAAAGAGGTCGCCGTTCTTGGCGTTAGAGAAGGCATAAATAACGAGATCTACGGCATCGTCTAAGGTCATCATGAAGCGCGTCATGTTCGGGTCGGTGATGGTAATGGGGTTTCCTGCAACCATCTGTTCCACCCAGAGCGGTATCACCGAGCCTCTGCTGGCCATTACATTGCCGTATCTGGTGCAGCAAACGGTGGTTTTTGCCGTTTCCCCAAGTTCTCTTCCCTTGGCGCAAACCACCTTTTCCATCAGTGCTTTGCTCATACCCATAGCATTGATGGGGTAAGCAGCCTTATCGGTAGACAGCACCACAACACGACTTACGCCATGTTCGATGGCCGAAAGAAGCACATTGTTTGTGCCTAAGATATTGGTGTGGACAGCCTCGATGGGGAAAAACTCGCACGATGGAACTTGCTTGAGGGCAGCAGCACTGAACACATAATCCACCCCTTGCATGGCAACATCAACGCTTTGCTTGTCGCGCACGTTGCCGATATAGTATTTCACCTTGGGGTTTTGTAGGGTGTGTCGCATGTCGTCTTGCTTCTTTTCGTCGCGCGAGAATATGCGTATTTCCTTTATGTCAGAGTCGAGGAACCTGCGAAGAACGGCGTTTCCAAACGACCCAGTGCCACCAGTTATCAGTAAGGTTTTATCTTTAAATACAGACATTATATGTATTGTTTATGTATTAATTCAAATAGTTTATCCCAAGCTTCATGCTCAGTATTGTCAGTATGCTTGTATAACGGATATTTCGCCTGTTTATTACAAGCTTCGTGCATTGATTTTGCCCATTCATCCACTTTGTCTTGTTTGGCAAAGCTAACGCCTTGGTATCCTTCTAGTGCTTCTCGGGCATATTGGGTGTCGCAAGCGATGATAGGCAATCCACACGAGGCGGCCTCGATAAGTGGCAGACCTAGTGTTTCTAGCCAACTTGGAAAGACCAAGGCTGTGGCATGTTGGTACCATGCAAAGAGTTGCGACTTGGACACTTGGCCATGAAACACGACGTTGTTTGTCAATCCCAGTTCTTTAACTCGTTGTTCCACAGACTTATTCTCTCCGCGTTTCAACGTGAAGTGCAGTACAAGGCGTTGTTTCTTTTCCTTTTCCGTGTGTATGAGTTTGCCCAAGGCGTTGACTAATATCAGGTGATTTTTGTAGCCGAAACCCAGTGCAGGGTAAATGAAGTTGAATGTGTCGGTGCTGAAAGGGGATGTCGCCACATCCGTTTCCGTGTCTGCTATGCTTATGTGAGGGCGTATCACATGTATCTGTTGGTGTGGAAATCTAAACCTATCTGCAAACAAGGGCTTGATAAAGTTTGCTTGCACAATTACGTTCATGCGTTTGTTTATAAGCATGCGTATGTATAAAGGGTAGAGTGATGCGTAGAAAAACAAGGTGCGAGAAGACCTCTTGAATGGGTTCCACAGCTTCTTATGCAATGGAAGAATGTTGTGAAAATAAATGATTTGAGGCGCTTTGGGGTACTTCACGCCCGTATTTTGAAGTGAGAGTATCAGATCGGGTACGACACCTGTCTGCTTAATAGCTCGCTTAAATCCCCAAAAGTCGAAGAAAACGCGACGCAGTCCATGTGTGTTTGCTGTTATATATTGTACCCGAGGAATGTTTGTTTGAGGCATCGAAGGGTCTACGAACACAAAATAGTGGTCGTTTCCTGTTTTTGTTTCCAGCTGTTTGACGAACTGTTTGTAAATGCTCAGTGCACCTGATGTGCGTGACGCTGTTGCTATAACGAAAACATTCATGGGATAACAAGTTTTTAATTGTCCTTTAACGACTTCGTGTTTTGAATCTTTGTAAACGAATTGGTGTATTATTACCCTATTGGTGGCGTTAACGCGTTAAGAAGTTTATTAAGCGGCATATGTCTTTTCGCGAATGATTTTGTGGGGATGTTCTACAAAAGAAACTGGATTTATTATTTTCAAACGTCCTTTTACTGTGTTCTTTTAACACGTTATTGATGTCAACCTACTGCCTTTTTACACGCAGCAATGCGATCTCTTGCATCTGGTTGTGCTATTAATCATCCATTATTGCTTGTTTGCAGTATGAACTTATTCAGAAAGTGGCATTAAGCAAGTAAAGGATGAGGTGGTCGTATGTATAGTGTTGCATAAAGTGTCGATACACCTTATCTGCAATTTCGTGACGTTCTGTGGGATGTGCAAGGTAATATTTTATCTTGTCTATCCCCTCATCAATGCTTCTGAAGCTCACTATTTCAGGGTCAAAGGGCAGTAAATCTTTTAGGATGGGGCGATAGTCGGACAATTGGAAGGCTCCACAACCATTCACTTCAAAGAAGCGATTGTTAACAGATTCTATCTCTGCATAGTGCATTTGGTTGAAAACCACCTTTGCGCCAAAGAGTGATTTGGCTTTCTCATCTCCAGAAATGTATCGGTTTTGATATGCTGCACCCAGCCTTGAATCAAAAAAGCGATTGGGTTTCGTGCCATAGACTTGAAGATTTATCCCTGATTTAATAACCTCATACAACATTCTAGAACGGTAAGGGTATATTGTTCCGTAAGTCATTACGTCAACTTGCGCATTCTCTTCGGCGGCCACTTTAGAGATTTCAGGCCTCTTGTGGACACGTGGGTTAAAGGCTTCGTGATACAATTTAACATTCAGCTTCATGTTATCTTGCATGAAACGGACGATATAGGGGTCTTTTGTGAAGTACAAGTCGTAGTTGGAAGCAAAAATTTGCTGATACTCAAAAGTCGTCAAAGCGTCTGGATTGACCTGTATTACCACAGACTTGCTGTTTGCTTTGAGATAGTTTACGAAGCAAGGATGTATGAAACGATACACGCAGATAACGAGATCGGGCTGCATGGCACACACTTTCTTGGCGTATTTGAGAAATAGTTTCTGGTCGTAAGTGTCGCTGTAGCGTCGTGCAAGATAGTCAAGAATATTTCCATATCTTCCCTTTACCCACGTTCTGTCCAGCGGATCTACAATTGTGCAGCGATGTGCAGCGTGGATAAAAGCATCGTGCAGATGGTATTCCATCGAGTCGAATGCGCAAGAACCTATAATAATGATATTCATAAGTTGTCTATTTTTCTTGATACATCTCTAAATATTGTGCTACAATTCTTTCAACTTTGAAACGCTGTACGTTCTGCAAACCTTTTGCAATGCAATTATCTCTGAACTCTGTATTGGTTATAATGTTGCAGAATGCAGCGTGTATGTCTTTCACCGAGGTGGCATCTACTAAGCATGCCCCTTTGCCTGCTATCTCGCGCATGGGGTCAATACGTGAGGTAACAACAGCTCTACCCGTGGCTTGTGCTTCGATAATGGGCATTCCAAAACCTTCGAAGATAGAAGGAAACGACACAATGTCGCATTTCTGATAGCAATCTAACAGTTCGTCGTCGCTGATATTCACCTTATTCTCGTAACTAATGCCGTTCTCTTTCAATAACTGTGTGACCTCATCGCTTAACGCACCCACTATCAGAAGCTTGCAAGTTATGCCCCTCAAGGCCGAGATTACACGTTCTAGGTTCTTGTTCCAGCCCGTACCGATATGTAATATTGTAGGGCAGTGGTTATCAAAAACTTTGGGTCGGGGTGTAAAGCGTGGGTCTATGGGGTTATGAATGGTGAAAACTTTGTCGGGGTTAAGCCACGGGAAGGTAGCAAGTAATTCGCCCTTTGTGGTTTCGGATATGCAAGTTATTTTGCCCACACGCCTAAGGGGCCAGTCAAACCACAGCTTTCGCCACAAATACTTCTTTACGCGGTTGCCTCCAAGCCTCAAAGTAACGAGGTCGTGTATGGTTAGCACCGTGTTGCGGGCAGGCAGAGCCAAGGCCAAGTAATGCAAGTCGCCCGTTATGTGATTTACACCCTCGCAATTTCTGTTTTTAAAAGCCCACCATAGGTTTCGCAATATGCTCCAAGGCAAGGCTCGATAATCAGGAGCCGAGATGCTGATGGCACGGGTCGGACCAATGGCTTGCACAATAGGAGCAAACACCCTGTGCATGCTAAACCCTGCTTTCTTATTCCTGAAGAAGAAAGTTATGTGTTGCTTATTGGTCCTGTCGCGCATAATTGGTGTTGATAAATATTCCTTTGTAGGGTTCGAAATAGTCTGTCCCTTCACCATAGTTCGAAAATCCCTTGCTGATGTTTATCCAGCAATAGGCAGTGAGGGTGAACATGATGGCCAGTTTGCCATAGTTCGGGCGGAAAAGCGAGAGCACGTATGGCACAATGAAGATTTCCATCAAGTTGTAATACAGCAATGCGCGGCTTACAAACACTTGCAGCATGGTGCCATTGAACAGCACATAGAAGATGGAACCTAGGAAATAGAGGTTGAAAAAGGTGTAATACAGCTTCGACTTATGCTCTACGTACTTGTCGAAAATCATCAGCAAGGCAATCCATATCAGCTTTCTGAAGAGCGAGAAGAGCGTTGAAACGACAGACACGTTGTAGTCGAAGTTCATGTATGTGTCCATTCTCTTTAAGTCGTCCTCGTTGCTTACGAACACCGAGAGCAGCGGAGCTACCTTGTTTACAATGCCCGACATCGAGATGAGGATGGCAACGCCCAGCACGGCAATGAGATATTTGTTGCTAATCTTACGCGAAAGGAACAGGGCGAATATGCAAACAACAGCCGACTTGTGGAAAAAGCAAGCGAGAACCACGCATGCGAAAAACGTCCATCGCTTGTCTTTGACTAGGAAAAGAAAACCAAATGCATAAATCGCCAATGCCAAAAACTGCCTGTTTGTGCCCATGTAGGGTACAATCACCATATAAAGCAACAGCAATGATACGAAAGGTGAAGTGGACATTTTGAATATGGCATAGAACATCAGCGTGTAAAACACCAAGGCATGAATGATGAGGTAGGCCGTAAAATTATCGGTTATCACGCGTATGGGTAGCATAAACAAGTAATAACCCACTTCATAAAGCGGATCGGTAATGCTATTTTCCACCAATAGCTTATCAAAATATCCTGTATAAGGAAGCCAGTCGCAGCCCGTTTCCCAACGAAACCCGTCGTGAAATATTAAGAATGCGTAGCAGATAAAGGCAAAGAGCATTCTATATTTCTTCACCGTATCTTGATTGAACACTTCGAGATAGGCGAATACGGAAAGGAAAAGGGTGGCAAACAAATACATATCAGGATTTGTTAGGCGTTATTTTTCTTCGCGTCTTGTATGAGAACATGTATGCTTGTCAGCACGATGGCGAAGAACATGAAGCCTAAAACGATAGTCATACGCTTTGGACCGGCTTTCTTCACAGGCACGGTGGCTGGCTGTATCTGTGTGAAGGCAGGTGTGCGTTCTTGCACCTTGGCGCGTGCCATTTGCAGTTGTTGGCTCGTTTGGTTGTAGATGTTGTAGCGCAATTGCATCTCGTTCTCCAGTTCGTCTTGTTTTGCCTTGAACGATTGGAGGATAAGATCGGTGTTGGCATCCGAGTAATGCCCGAACAATTGCTGTGCCTTGATATACTGTGCCTTCGCTTCCGAAAACAGCTTTTGCGAATAAGCTAAGTCGTTGCGAGCCTTTTTCGTTCGGTAATTGGTTACATATTGCTGCATCTTTGTTTGCACGGTGTCTGCGAGCGATGCCGAGATAAGCGCGTCTTGTGCAGTAACAGAGATGGTAATGATGTTCGTTTTCTTGTCAACATTGCATGTTATCATGTTTTCCACTTGGTGCAAGATGCCCTCTTGCTCTTCCGTTAGGCGAAAGTTGTTGACCTTTACCACTGCGTTTCCTGGCTTTTTTGAAGAGAAGAGGCCAAAAATGCCCTGCAAAATCTTATCCCACCAAGGCAGCTTTTGGTGAGACAGCAGGTAGGTATAAAGGGGCATCTCTTTCACTGTTCCATCCAACGAGGTTACTTTCACGTTGAACATACTTGTTAGGAAGGGGGTGGAATTGATGATTTGTGGATATATTTCAGGATAAATGGCATCAACAGAGCTTCCGCTTTTGCCTAGGTTTACACCCACCATCGATGCAATATCGCTCAAACTTTCCGACATACCGCTACCGCTGTTTATCTCTGGTGCTAGTATCACTTTCGTTTGGTACGTCTTTGGTATGCTGAAAGCCACCACAGCTCCTATCACAAAGGCAACGCCACAAGACAGCCCAAACAGTCGTTTGTTCTTCCAAAGGGTTTTCATGATAGCCAAAAGGTCTATCTTATCTTTTGTGTTATTTTCCATTGCCAATGCTATTTCTATTTTATCAAATTCGCAATCGTTGCTATCAACGTGGCCAATCCTGCCACGGTTGTGCCCACGGAGAGCCATTGGGTAAGTGCCTTACCATCTCTTTCGGGCTTGGTGGGCACCACAATCTCGCATCCAGGGCGTATTTTGGCGTTATGTCCCACGCGCGCCACGGTGCCATTCATATATATAATATAGGTGTTGCCTTTCTTGGCGCGGTTGCCAAAGCCGCCTGCTTGGTTGATATACCATGCTGGACGCCGTCCTTTCTCGTAGGCCACGGTATTGGGATACATCACGTTGCCGCTGATTTTCACCGTTCCGTTATATTCTGGCACGATAAGTTTGTCGCCCTCACGCAACACAAGGTCGGCATCGCCGCCCGGTTTGGCCAGTGCTTCTTCCAATTCGATGCCCACATAATAGGTGTCACCGAGGTCTAGGCGTTTCTTTTCCACCGAATCCTTTTTCCCACTTTGCATTTCGGCCAGTCGCAGCACGGTTTCCATTCGCAGGCGTTCGTCTGGTGTGATGCGCCGTTCAAGGCGTGCACCGCGAACGTAAGCCAAGTCGGTTACGCCGCCCGCCCGTTTTATGGCATCGCTCAGGCGTTCGTTTTTGCTTGTAAGCGTATAGCTGCCTGCGAACATCACTTGTCCTTCAACGGTAATGTTTTTTTGTACGTTGTAGCCAGGACTTTTCCTTACATACACTTCATCAAAGGGTTGTAGCGTAAATCCTGCCTCGCCGTCTACCACAAATCCGTCTTTAAGGGCGAAGGTATATGTGCGAGAAATCACCGAATCGGTGCTTAGGGCCTTGGGATTGACGATGCGCCGAGCCACATCCACCTTTGCTGTTGAGGCCGATTCTTTCAGTCCGCCCGCTTGCAGCACTAGGTCTTCCAGTGTTTCGTTGGCGGCGAACTTGTATATTCCTGGGTACATCACCTCGCCATGTATGGTTACGGTTTGCTGTTGCATCATTTCTCCCTTCGTAGGTACAAACAGCACATCGTTCTTTTGCAAGGGAATGTCGGCCACCTTGCCGCTCATGATGCCCTCAATGTCTACGGGGATAACCTCCAATGTGCGGTCTGGACGCATGCGATGCATCACGGCGCGTGCCGTAAATGCCTCTTCGGTTACACCTTCGGCATGTTCTATGAGGGTGCGAACGCTGTTGATGGACCCACCCACTTGGTACATTCCTGGGCGGAACACTGCTCCTTTCAGCTCAACCATATTCGAAAAGCGAGGCAAGATGGAGTCTACACTCACCGAGTCTTCGTCGGCCAAATGGAAAGTGTTGAAGTCGAACTCGTCTACATTGAACACCGAATACTCGCGCCCAGTCTTCCTTACCAGCCTTACTGCCTTGGTATAGGCATCGCCAGTGAAGCCTCCGGCGTATTTAAGCAGCGTGCCCACGCTCTCGTTGCGTTTCATTTCGTAGTACATGGGGCGTTTCACCTTGCCTGTTAGGTTCACAAGGCAGTCGTAAGCACCAACCACAACCACGTCGTTATCAGCTAATCGCACGTTGCCCGTTAGCTTTCCGTTCAGTATGTAGTCGTAGATGTCTACCACCGTAACGAGCTTGTTTTGCCTATACACCTTGATGTTGCGCAGCGTTCCCAGGTCGTTGATGCCGCCTGCCATGTACAGGGCGTGCCAGGCTGCTTCACTTCGCCCATAACGTTCACCATGATGGTGCGTGTTTGGCCCACGGTTAGGCGTACTCGCGAACTGCTATAGCGCGCTCCCAGTGTAGAACGCAGGCGAGCGTTGGCCTCTGCCACGGTTAATCCGCTCACTTGCACAGGCCCAAATCCCTCAATGTTGATGTCACCATCGGGCGAAACAGTTGTTTGTTCGCTCTTTTGCGAAGCTCCGTAAATGTCTATGTTCACGGCATCGCCTGGCCCTAGTCGATAGTTTTGAGGTGTGGCAATGTTCATGTTAGGTTCGAACGACAGGTCTTTGCGGTTGAAGATGTCGCGCCCGAACACCTTTTTGGGCATTTTGCCTATGTAAATTTGCAGCTGGTCGCGTTCGCGTTGCGTGGCCGAGTCGGGCAAAAAGTCGTCCAACTCTTGTTGCATCAACCTGTGGTTGGCGGTGTTCTGTTGTGTGCCAGTCAATTTTTCTTCGTTCCGTTGCTGTGCCTCTTTCACCATCAGGTTGTTTTTCGCATCTTTTTTGTTTTCGCCGTTGTTTTTACGCATACGGCTATCTTCGGTCTTTTCGGTGTTACTGCTCACTTGTCCCAGTCCTTTGTCTTTGGCCACGCGTTCGTATGCTTTCTTCACGCGCCTAATCTGTTGTATGTCAACGCCGCGTTGCATCAGTTTGGTGACGATTTGTGCTTGCGATGTTCCCGCTTCGTGCTCTTTCATCACGAATTGCATCACTTGCGAGTCGGTCATAGACGATTGTGCCCTTAGCCCTAGCGAGCAAAGGGTCATCAGCAACACAAGTAAAAGACTTTTGTTCATTTCCCGTTTTATATTTTTTACTTCATTAGCTGGTGGCCATGCATTGAACACACACATTATTTATATAAGTGTGCCATCAATTCTTGGCCGCCACAGCAACGTATCCTTTTTGTTTGTCCTAATTGCTAAGTCGCTCTGTAGGCACGTGTTGATTGGCCTTGCAGGAACTTTTCCTTATCCTTATTTAAACTCTGTGCAGAGCGTTTTATTGCATATTCAACCCTTTAAATGTTGTTTTGCCTCCAGATGAGCGTTTCTGTCGCCCCAATGTCGTTGTTTCGGTCCATATAATAAGACCCATGCAAAGTTACAAAGAAAATGTTGTTTTCTGTTATGGCGCATTCTAAAAAATACGCATGCGGTGTTACAGGCTTGCTTGCCTGTTTAGCCTAGAATTTAACGAAGTGCAACCTAAGTTTTGGCGAACTCAAAACCATCTTCGAGCTGCTGAGCTTGTCTATCCTGAAATGTTCGTTCAGCTCGTTCACGCCATAAGGCTGCAGCAGTTCTGTGCTGGTTAATGGTTCATCGCCGTGTTCTCGGTCGTAGCGGTAGGGTTGCGACAGCAGCAGGTTGTCGCCTTGCCTTTCGAAGCGCGAAAGGCAATTGTATGTCTTGCCGTCTATATCTCGCAACAAAAGAAGCTTGTGCTGAAAAGCCCAGAAGATGCGCTTGCCTTGCATCGCGTTTACGCCGCCTGTGGCAATGGTATCTACTTGTTGCAGCCGCCAATAACCATCCAATTTCTTGTTGTCTGAGGTTTCAAGCTCGCAGCTGCTGAGCAAAGTCAAGGCCAAGAGGGCTGCTGCAGCCCACTTAACGGAGCTCGTTTGCCTGCAAATATAGCTTTTATGCCGTTTCATCTCGTTTGCGTTATCTTTCATTTAAACAATCCTTTCTTGGCCACTGTGAGTTGCACGCCCCACTTGTTGCCCAAAATCCGTCCCATGTCTGCACCCACGGCCGCTTTCACATCCCAATCGTTACGTAGCTGATAATTTCCTTCAAGCATCAGGCTGACGTTATATTCTTTTTTCTCGAAAGGTTCGGCGTAAGTTCCTAGTCCGTTTTGGTATGTAGCTAGGAAGCGGTAGCTCAGTTCGTCTGTGGGTTGTCCGCTTATGCCCAGATGCCAAGCCGTAAAGCGGTTGTTGGCCACATTGACGTTGCCATTGGTGTTGTAGAGGGGCGAACGATAGAGTGGGTTGCCCATCACTTGCCCCCAATGTTGCCAGCCTGTGTAGATATAATGGTTGTAATAGTTGTCTTGTCCGCCCAAGTGGTCGGCAATGGTCTGCGTGTGGTCGTGATAGATGGGGCCACTTTGGTACTTGGTGTAAAGGTATTCAAGCACCACATCGGTAATCCATCGTCCGTATTTGAAGTTGAGTTCCGCGCCAAGCATCCAGTCTTTGAAGTCGTATATCAAGAAACGGCGTTTCTTTTTCTGCAGCCAGTCGTCGCCCGTTTCGTACCCATCATAGTCCAGTTGCAGCATGGCCGAATGGTCTTCGAAGTACTTGTCGGCATAAAAAGAAAACCGCCACGTGTCTGCATCGTAGTTAATGCGTGCCAACCATGCACCCAATTGGTTTCCTTCTGCGTTCTGATAGGTTGTTTCGCCCACGTCGCCGCCGCCAGGCAAAAAGGCCTTAACGAACGATTTCAGTCCCTTTCTGCCTTGGATGACCCTCGTTGTGCCATCGTCTAAAAGCTCATAAGACGTTCCGCCGAAGGTGGCAGCCATCTCCAAACCCAGTTCCAACGACAGTGGGGCGAACCTTTCGGGATTGCCAATCATCAGGTAGCCCGCCTTGCTATGATAAAGCACGTTTTCAGTGTACAGCTTTTGTTGGGCTGTAAACTGCTTTTGCCACTTGTCGTCGGTTGTCTTACCGTATGCAATGTGTCCTTTGATGTGCAGCCAACCATTGCCAAAGGGCAGCCGCCAATAGTCGGGTAGTGCCAAGCGCACTTGCGGAACGGGGCGCGCATTGATGCCCAGCAGTTGCGAACCAGTGCTCAACGCGTTGTTTTTCAGTTCCATCTCTTGGCGTTTGCTGCCGATGGTGAGCGTTGCATGCAGCCACCGGGCTTCCACAAAGGCTTGGTCTACCACCAGCCTGCTGGTGAAGCCTTGCGTAAGGGCCACGTCTAGCCCATACCCCATGCCCCAACGGCGCACAGAGTCGGTGCTCAAAGGCCGTTCGATGCCGGCGAGTAGGTAGCCGTTGTTTTTTTCCAACGAGCTTAATCCGTATTTGTTGGCGTTGAGCCAAAGGGGTGTTTGCCCACTAGAGGCCGTGGCTTGTGCCTCGACAACATAGCCCAACCCCTTGCTAAGTTTTATTTTCCCGTGTTCGTTTCCCTCAAGCCATGCTTGCGCCTGTGACGTGAACGCAGGCCAAATGCACGCCAAGAGTAAAGCGGTTAAAGAGTGTTTCATATCGTATGATATAACGCAAGCAGGGAGTTTTTATTTTATTTCTTGCGCTGTTTTTGTCCTTATTTGTGTTTTAAGCATTGTATGGTGGCACTACCAGCGTGTGGTAGCCATGCTACCTGTTGCTTGGTACTGACGCTACCAACGTGTGGTATCGGCATTACCAGCATGTGGTATCGGTACTACCAACGTTTGGTATCAGCACTACCAACATTTGGTACGACACATTAAATAATAGAATGGATCTCAGAATGCTAAAAATAAAGAACAAGCAAACCTCTAATAGCCAATGGTTGCAGCAATGCTGTAGGGGTTTTCCTTTCGTGTTTAGGGAAAAACCTTTTGGCAGCCCTTACATTTGCGCTAACTTTGCAACTGTAAGAACGGGAGAAGGCAACAACGCCCATCCCCAAGAGGCGGCCAACGGCTTCCCCACAAAGCAAAGAGAGAGAACAAATGTAGACAGAAACGGAGCTGGCCCCCAAGAAATTAGTATCGAGTTATAAACATCTTTAAAACGAACGATTATGAAGAAGCTATTAATAACCCTGCTTACGCTGATGGCTTTCGCCTACCAGGCTAAGGCAATGAGCTTCGAACAGGCGCGGCAACAGGCCCTCTTCCTCACCGACAAGATGGCATACGAGCTGAACCTCACCGACGACCAGTATGAGGCGGCTTACGAAATAAACCTCGATTACTTGCTTAGCATCGATCATTATGACGACTTGTACGGCATTTATTGGCGAAGGCGGAACCTTGACTTGAGCTATATTCTCTACGAGTGGCAGTATCGGGCTTATTGTCAGGCCAATTACTTCTATCGTCCGCTATATTACGACACGGGCTATTGGCGTTTCCGCATTTACGCACGCTATCCCTATCGCGATTATTACTATTTCGGCCGACCTGTGTTCTACAACACTTACCGTGGCTCGCATAGTTGGCACATGAACAACGGACAAAGCTGGTACAGCGGCAGACAGTTTGGGGGAGCACGCAGCTATGGCATGCGCGATGGATTCCAACGTGGCGATTATGGGCGCGGTTATAGGTTCGGCGGCTACAATGACAGCAACTACGACAATTACGGATATGGTTACGACACACCGCAATGGTCGGGCTCAAGGCGCGATTACGGCTCGTACAACTACAATAACCCCAATGCACCACGCCGTTCGTACGACAACCGCTATGGCTCGGGGCGCAACTTTGGCAATGACGATGCATGGAACAACGGATACGAACGCCAAAGCAGCACGAGAAGTACGGCACGAGGCAGCCG
>CAJPTO010000001.1 GCA_905373605.1 uncultured Prevotella sp. | reverse complement strand
CACCTGCCAACGCCCTGTTTTGGGGGTCGCTTTTGTTGGGACTCGACAGCCAGATGCAAGCTGTAAATTGGGCACCGTTCGCGCTCATCGCCTTGATGTTGCTCAACTGTTGGCTGCTTGTGTCCGAACTACCTATGTTTGCCTTGAAGTTCAAACAATGGGGATGGAAGGGCAATGAGGTGAAATACGTCTTCGCTCTAAGCTGCATACCGCTGCTCATCATCTTCAAAGTGTTGGCCTTTGCCATCATCATAGCGTGGTATGTGGTGCTCTCCATATATGTCAACGCCACTAAAAAACAATAATCATGGAGTTTATCTTTAAGTCGATAGGCGTGCTTTTGCTGTCGGTGTTTGTTGTGGCACTGATAGCTTTCTTATTGATGTTCAGGCGCATCGTCAAGTTTGTGCGCCAAACCCTCCGTCAATTCAACACCGCCTCCTCCGCCTCTTCTGCCCAAAGGGGCACGCAACGTGCAGGGAAAGACGGCGAAGTGATTATCGACAGCCGCACATCCGAACGCATGAACCAAAAGATTTTCGAACAACACGAGGGCGAATACGTAGAGTTTACGGAGGAGAAGTAGGAATAAAGCCTCACCCCAGCCCCTCTCCAAGGGGAGAGGGGAGTAATATGCAGTACCGCGACGGTGACAATGACATCCGTATATTACATGTTTTGCTTAACTGAAACCAGAAAAAAACTTGTGCCTTTATTGATCTTAGCCAAACGCATTTTGCTTGCATATTAAGGGTGCATCATACACTTTGCACTTGTGACGCGTTATGCAAAAAAACAACAAAGGTAAGGTGTTGCACCTAAAAGCCAAAAAAATGTTGTAACTTTGCATAAGTTGTCCTGCACTCGGCAATTTAAGAGCAAGTTCTCATTGCACTCGTTGGCGGCAACTTTGCATAAGTTGTCCTGCACTCGGCAAATTAGGAGTAAGCTCTCATTGCACTCGGCACAACAATAAGCCACGTCCCAAGGCGTTGGTACACAACAACAAGGGCTAACAGGCTGCATTCGCAAACGCAAAGGTGGGGCGAAGGCTGCCTGTAACACCTATTTATATATGCCCCCACGCCACCAATGCACCATGCAACGGACTGGAACAAGGGGAAACACGGGGCGCAGACGCTGCAACCCAAACACCAAATAAAAATGAAAGTAAGCGATTTCCTAAATAAAAAGGCGGCAGCCAAGGGCCTCTCGTTCGAGGTGCTGCCACCACTCAAAGGCAACGGCACGGCACAATTGTTTCGTACCATAGACCGCCTGCGCGAGTTTTCTCCCAATTACATCAACATCACCACCCACAACAGCGAGTTTGTTTACCGTCAGCTGGACAACGGACAATACGAACGCGACCGCATTCGCCGACGTCCAGGAACAATTGCCATCGCTGCTGCCATTCAACAACGCTACAACATTCCCGTCATTCCACACGTTATTTGCAGCGGAGCAACGATTGAAAGCATCGAATACGAACTGCTCGACTTGCAATTCCTCGGCATACAAAACCTGCTTTTGCTGCGTGGCGACAAGGCGAGAGATGAACGTATGTTCACTCCCACACCCAACGGGCACGCCCATACCACCGACCTCATCGAGCAGGTGAACCGATTCAACGAGGGATTTTTTGCCGATGGAACGCCCATCAAACATCCGGGGGAGAGCTTCGAATATGGCGTGGCATGCTATCCCGAGAAACATGAGGAGGCTCCAAACATCGACATGGACATCGATTTCTTGCTGCACAAACAACAACTGGGCGCGAAATATGCCGTTACACAGCTGTTTTACGACAACCAGAAATACTTCGACTTCGTGGCTAAGGCACGCCAAAAGGGCGTTACCATCCCCATCGTGCCGGGCATTAAGCCTTTTGCCAAGCTGGCACAACTGACGGTTATCCCACGAACTTTCCATTGTGACCTGCCAACGGCCTTGGCCAACGAAATCGTTAAGTGCCAAACAGACGACGATGCAAAGGCACTTGGCGTGGAATGGGCTACGCAACAGTGCCGCGAACTATATGCCTATGGCGTGCCAAGCATACATTTTTACACCGTCTCGGCGGTCGATTCCATCTGCGAAGTGGCTAAAAATTTGCTATGAACTGGAACGATGTAATAGGTCAAGACGAGGTTAAACGCCGACTGATAAGCATGGTGCACACCAACCGTTTACCCCATGCGCTGATGCTTTGCGGCCCTGCCGGAAGCGGAAAGTTGGCCACGGGGCTGGCTCTTGCCTCGTATCTGCTGTGCGAACACCACGCCCAGGGCGACGCTCCGTGCGGTGAATGTGCCGCTTGTGCCATGATGCGCCGCTTCGAACATCCCGACTTGCACTTCGCTTACCCCGTGATAAGGCCCGCAGGAACGTCTGCCGAACACAAGATGAACAGCGAAGACTTCGCCCCACAGTGGCGAGAGATGTTGCAAAAGACGCTTTATCCCACTATGGACCTTTGGCTCGACCAGATGGATGCCGCCAACCAACAGGCACAGATGGGCGTGGGCGAAAGCGACTTGCTGATGCGCAGGCTCGGAATGAAGTCGAGCCAGGGGGGATATAAGGTGGCTGTGGTGTGGTTGGCCGAACGCATGAACCAAGAATGCGCCAACAAATTGCTCAAGCTGCTCGAAGAACCGCCCACACAAACGCTCTTCATCATGGTGTGCCAAGAGCCACAACTGCTGCTCGAAACCATCAAGAGCCGCACACAACGCATAGACCTGCCCCCCATTGCCGTGCCCGACATCGAACGCGCACTCATTGAAAAGCGAAGCATTACCGCAGAAGATGCGCGCAGAGTGGCCCGACTGGCCAACGGAAGCTGGACTAACGCGCTGGCCGAACTGAGCGTTGACAACGAAAACCGCCAGTTCTTGGACATGTTCATCATGCTGATGCGGCTGGCTTACCAACGCAACATCCGCGACTTGCGCCGTTGGAGCGATGCCGTGGCCGCTTACGGGCGCGAGAAACAAAAGCGCATGCTGGCCTACTTCGCACGGCTGATGCGCGAAAACTTCATGTTCAACTTCGGAATTGCCGACCTTGTGTACATGTCGCGCGAAGAAGAGGCCTTCGCCAAGAACTTCGCACGCTTCGTAAACGAACAGAACATCATCGAGATTTCAGAACTCATCGACCGCTGCATCCGCGACATCTCCCAGAACGCCAACGCCAAAGTGGTGTTCTTCGACTATGCCATCAACATGATTCTCTACATCAAAAAGGCATAAAAAGGCTTCAGCACGGTGGCTTGCAACGCTTCTCCGCCTGCCTTCCGGGCTAAAAGCCGTGCAAGCCTACAAGCATACAGCATCCTCCGGCAACGTTTCGCCCAGCGCGGGCAAACATCCTGCCGTCAACATATAAACAAAAAGAACAAATGGATTACAAAAATATGAAGTTTAAGGTGGCCACTGGCTGCGACCACGGCCTTTGCTGTGGTGGCTGTTGCCGTTCGGACCACCAACTAAATACTTACGATTGGCTGGCCGACATTGTTAACGACCCCGACAAAACCGACCTCGTGGAGGTGCAATTCAAGAACACGCGCAAGGGATATTACCACAACGTGAACAACCTCCAGCTCACAACAGGCGACATCGTGGCCGTGGAAGCAAGCCCCGGACACGACATCGGCACGGTTACACTCACGGGAAGGCTCGTGGCCTTGCAAATAAAAAAGGCCAACCTGAAGTCGGCCGACGACATCAAACGCATCTACCGACTGGCCAAACCCGTGGACATCGACAAATATGAAGAGGCAAAAAGCCGCGAAAACGGCACGATGATACAAAGCCGACAGATTGCAAAAGACCTGGGATTGAAGATGAAAATAGGCGATGTGGAGTATCAAGGCGACGGAAACAAGGCCATTTTCTACTACATTGCCGACGAAAGGGTGGACTTCCGACAGCTCATCAAGGTGCTGGCAGACACGTTCCACGTGCGAATAGAGATGAAACAGATTGGCGCACGCCAAGAAGCGGGGCGCATTGGCGGCACCGGCCCCTGTGGGCGAGAGCTTTGTTGCGCCACATGGAATAAGAATTTCGTGTCGGTTAACACCAATGCCGCCCGCTTTCAAGACATCTCGCTAAACCCACAAAAGCTTGCGGGCATGTGCGGAAAGCTGAAATGTTGCCTCAATTACGAGGTAGACAACTACGTGGAAGCGGCAAAACGCATGCCCAGCAAAGAGGTTTCGCTGCACACGAGCGATGCCGAATACTTTGTTTTCAAAAGCGACATACTGGCTGGCACCGTAACCTACTCCACCGATAAGAACCTCGCCGTGAACCTGGAAACCATTTCGGCCGAACGCGCAAGGGCTATCATCGAGATGAACCGACGCGGCGAGAACCCCGAGTCGCTGGTTGAGGAACGCCATAAACGCCAACCTGAGAAGCCCATCGACTTGTTGGCCAACGCCGACTTGAGCCGTTTCGACAAGTCGAAACGCCCAAAACGCCAACCCAACGGCAAACCTAAGCCCGACAAACGCGACAACGCACCGCAGAACACCGCACCACAACGCCGCGAACAGCCCCGACAACGCGAGCAACAAGCCGACAAACGCCGACAACGGCCACAACAAAACAGGACTCAGGAGGGCAGGCAAGACAACAACGGCAACCGAAACCGCCGCGAAAACCCACGCCGGCAGGGCGCGCCAGCGGCCAATGCCCAACAGCAAAGAAAAGAATAGCAACCCATGAAGCGTTTAGTGAAAGGCGCATTGGCGGCCATCGCTGCCGCCATTTTCAGCGCATGCACGATGAATACCGTCTACCACCGCTACAACCACACCTCGGTGAGCGGCTGGGAGAAGAACGACACCCTGAAGTTTTATGTTCCTAGGCTTCATCAGGGCGGCGTTTTCGCCCAGCAACTGGATGTGCGCATCAACGGCGCATACCCTTTTACGGCTGCCACGCTCATCGTTAAGCAGCGCATTGTGCCAGGAAACAAGGAGCTTACCGACACCATCAACTGCACGTTCAGCAAGGCTGATGGCACGCGACTTTCGCGCGGCATTAGCTATTATCAGTACAGTTACCCCATCGCCAAGCCCGATTTGCGCGAGGGCGACAGCCTTGTGGTGAGCATTTACCACGACATGAAGCGCGACATGCTGCCCGGAATATCCGATGTTGGCCTGCACATCAGCCGCGTTAGCTATCTGCATGGCGCGCTATATAAATAAATATCAAAATCTATTACACAGGTATGACATTAGACGAAAGGCAATTTAAAGATTTAAACAAGCCCATTGAAACAACGATACATAAACAAATAGTATCTAAAGAAGATGTTTATAAATTAGCTCAGTTGGAAAATATAGATGAATGTAAGCAATATATGAAAGTGATGCTTGACTTCTATTTCAATGCAATTGATTGGCCTTCAAACTATATTGCAACATCTGAGTACGAGGATGACAGGAATATTTGGCTTCAAACAATGTTCAGTAAAGGCTGTAGTTTTTCGCTATTGCTTGATGGCATCAGCTATTCGACCGAATTCTGCCGCTTAAATATAATTATGGATTTCCCCACTCTTTTTACTGTAGCTAGACGAATATACGAATCACTTATCGCTTTTGAGCTTATATTTGTTATTCCTAAGAGCCTAGACCAACAGACAATCATTCATAATCTCTTCATTGCCCATTCTTTACAGGAAAGATTAAGAAACAGCGATGAAGGATTTCGTAAAGAAAATCCGGAAAGAATAAAGGAAGAAGAACAAGCTGTTGACGAGTGTAAGAGAGCAATTGAAGAAACGGGATTATACAAAACGCTGAACAAAGAAACAAAACAACTAATTGATAATGCCTTTGGTAGAAAATTTCGTTATACCTTTAAAGAGGATAACACAATGGAACCAATACAATACAACCAGGCACATACATTACTTAACGTTAAAGAAGGTGTCTTTGATGCAATATATTCACAATTTAGTCTTCATGGCCATCCATCATATTTATCATTAATCCAGTTTCGCGATGCGTTCGAGGAAGATGGCGATCGTGAAGACGTTGTCAATGCAATATTTGTAACAAGATGCGTGCTTTCTTTTATGAGTATCTTCATTTTAGACTACATGAAGATAAACCCTCTTTCAAAAGATCTATACGACAGATTAGAAGAACCACGCAAACTTGCAATAAAATTCTTCGGAAATGTGATGAGAGGACTATCTTTAATTGACTAGCTTCTATTGTGGTTAGTTTCTTAATAAATCTTATTTACGTGAGTTTTGATTCTAAAATCAGTAATTGAACATCCGACATAATACGATAATTAGGTTGTATTTCACGAAACATATAGACACAATCCTAAGCAGGCTTCAGTTCATTGTTATCCATTCGCTGAACTTGGTTTACATAATGCTTGCAAGAAAATAAAAAAATCACTACCTTTGCACTAGTAACAAAGTGCACTTGATAGCTATAGGCTTTCATACTGCACTATAAAAGGGACTGAAAGAGGGGTTGCCTACATGGCAACCCCTCTCTTTTTTAGCCTAAACAGTATGCTTACGAGTTGATATGTTGATAAGTTCGTGCGATTATGAGTTGTTCATTTCATTGGTGTTTCCGTCTTCAATCCATTCAAGAGTGCTTAAATCTCTGCCATTATGCCACAAACTTAAGCGGCCAAGACCGCAAAAGAAAAGACGCCAACGAACTTAAAAGTTTAGGAAATCATAAGTTCAAGAGCAGGGAAAGCCTCAAAACTCACGAACTCAGAGCCACAAACTCACAAACTAAAAACTCATGAACTCACAAACTCACAACCTCAAAAACCTACATCTCCATCACTTCGTTTGTCAACGCCTTACCTTCGCTGAACTCCTTAATGCTTTCCAGCGTGGTAAGGGCAATGTTGTGCATGGCCTCGGCCGTGAAAAAAGCCTGGTGCGAGGTAAGCACGACGTTGGGCATCATCAGCAAACGGGCAAGAACATCATCGTCGATAATCTTGTCGCTGCGGTCTTCGTAGAAGTAATTCTTCTCTTCTTCATATACATCCAGCCCAGCCGAACCCACCTGTTTTGTGCGCAAGCCCTCGATAAGGTCCTCGGTATGGATAAGTTTTCCACGCCCCGTGTTGATAATCATCACGCCCCGCTTCATCTTCGCAATGCTTTGGGCATTGATAAGAAACGTAGTTTCGGGCGTAAGCGGGCAATGCAGCGAGATGATGTCGCTCTGTGCATACAGCTCATCCAGCGAAACCAGCTGCACATCATATTGCTTGGCAAAGTCTTGGTCGGGGTAAAGGTCGTATGCCATCACACGCATACCGAAGCCATGCAATATCTTTATCAGTTCTTTTGCAATGCGACCCATGCCCACGATGCCTGCCGTCTTGCCATGCATGTCGAAACCCATCAAGCCCTTAAGCGCAAAATTGCCTTCGCGTGTGCGGTTAACGGCGCGGAAAATCTTGCGATTCAAGGCCAACATCAGTGAAACGGCATACTCGGCAACGGCATGTGGCGAGTAAGCAGGCACACGCACCACCTTTATCCGGCCCTTTGCCGCCTTCAAATCAACGTTGTTGAAGCCCGCACAACGCAGTGCGATGAGCTTCACGCCATACTTCTCCAACTCGTCGATAACGGCTGCATTGCACTCGGCGTTAACGAAAATGCACACCACATCGGCCCCTTTGGCCAACGGAACGGTTTTAAGATTGAGATGCTCTTGATAATAATGAATGTCGAAACCATAGTCGGCGTTGGTCTTGTTGAACGAAGTTTCATCGTACGACTTGGTATCGAAGAATGCTACTTTAACCATAAAGTTGTGGATTTTTGAATGTTACTAAATACGTTTGCTTGGCCATCAGAGGCACATTTGCACCCACCCACGGGGCGAGAACCACTCTTGCGCCTTGTCTTCGGTCATCCTGTCGCGGCCAAACTTCATTCTTACAACCTACAAAGTAAACACTTTTTTTCGAGATAACGGCCGTAAAGGCAAACAATATACAACACCGAGGGCGAACTTCCTGTGAAAAAAGTCCGCCCTCCGCGTATAAAGCCGTTGTCCGTTCAGCCGATTTCTAATCCATCAGCTTGTTTGGCAAGTTCAAACCCTGCTGCTTATAATAAAAACCAGCCATAACGCGCGTCTTCATGTCCCTTTCTTCAAGGATTAAAGGCAATTCTATTTTGTCGTCATTTGGCCCTATATCCTGTTTTCTTAGCTTGTCCAGAGCATCTAATGTCGCTTGTTTATTCTCTTTCGTTAGAATGAAATAGCGTTCGAAATTCTTGTCCTTACTTTCCAAACGGATAGCCGCGGGCACGCCATTTTCTTCAACGATAGTGTACGTTCCCGAACTAACGGCTTTGCTGACAAAGCGACGACGTATCGGACTATATTGGCAAAGATAAAACGAACGCTCTGCGTTTTGAACCAAGAAAAGGCCAACAACGCCCATACCTTTAAACCAAACGGGATCCTTGCTCTCGCTAACCTCCAAGCAAACGTATGTAGGCCGTATCTTTATTTTCAGTTTCTGCACTTCGTTTGTTACGCTATCTGTAAGCGTCAAACCTATTTCGCCTATCTTCAAGGCATGAATTTTAAGATAGCCTAAATTGTGCCACTCATCCGTTTCCTTGTAATACTCTACCTTGGCATAGTTTTTTACTGTGTCGGGATAACTCACTTTCAGCCGTCCGCTACCATTCGCAACATCCTGAAAATAGTTCTCTCCCAACATCACCTCGCCATAATCGCTCGCCAAATGGAAAGGTTGCATCGGCTCTTCTTCGGTAGTTGAAGTACAGGCTGCTACAAACGGTAACAGCAACAGCACTAAAAGGGGCTTAAATAATTTGTTCATAGACTTGTTGATTAGTGCCTTCCGAAAAGGCAGATTTTGATTAATTACCTTGCAAAGGTAAAAAAAATCCACACCGCCACAAACGAAACGCCAAATAAATTAGCCCCAAAAACATCCATAAAATCAACTCGTATCACCGTTCATGCGCATTAATCACATCCACCACCCAAACAATCGCCCCAAAACGCCGACTAATCCCCCATATTTTGCTACCTTTGCAAACGTAACAACACATTTACGATGAAGCTTGTACGACCCAAAAAGCACCTTGGTCAGCACTTTTTGACCGACTTAGGCATTGCACAACGCATTGCCGACACCGTAGACGCATGCCCAGAGCTGCCCATCCTCGAGGTAGGACCTGGCATGGGCGTGCTTACCCAATACCTCGCAACCAAGCAAAGACCGCTACGCGTGGTGGAGATAGACACAGAATCGGTGGCTTATCTGCACCAACACTTCCCCCTTTTGGCCGATAACGTGTTGGGCGAAGACTTCCTCCGCATGGACCTCAACGACGCTTTCTCTGGCCAACCCTTTGTGCTTACGGGCAATTACCCCTACGATATCTCGTCACAGATATTCTTTAAGATGCTCGACAACCGCCAACTCATACCCTGCTGCACGGGGATGATACAGCGCGAAGTGGCCTTGCGCATCGCTTCGCAGCCTGGAACGAAGGCCTATGGCATTCTTTCGGTGCTCATACAAGCGTGGTATGATGTGGAATATCTCTTCACCGTAGACGAAACCGTGTTTAATCCGCCACCCAAAGTGAAGAGCGCGGTTATCCGCATGACGCGAAACGCCACGGAAGACCTTGGTTGCGACGAGGTTCTTTTTAAGCGTGTGGTGAAGACTGTGTTCAACCAGCGGCGCAAAATGCTTCGCGTAAGTCTCCGACAGCTGTTTGCCGGCTCGCCCGCTTCGCCCGAATTTTATGCCCAAGACATGTTTACACGCCGCCCAGAACAGCTATCCGTAGCCGAATTTGTGCAGCTAACCAACATGGTTGCACAAGAAATGAACACCCATAAGCCATGAACAAGGAAACCACTTACACCGCCCTGTTGCCGCAGATAGCAGCACTTGTGGAGGGCGAAACCCACGAAACCAGCGTATTGGCCAACGTGGCCGCCGCCCTGCACCAAGCTTTCGACACGTTCTTTTGGACGGGTTTCTACCGCCTTTCCGCCGATGGTCTTTTGCGCCTAGGTCCTTTTCAAGGGCCACCTGCCTGCTATGCCATCGCCATAGGCAAGGGTGTGTGCGGCACAGCGTTCAAAGAGCAGCGCACATTGGTGGTGCAAGATGTTGAAAAGTTCCCTGGACACATCGCTTGCAGCGCGTTGTCGCGCTCAGAAATCGTTGTGCCAGTGTTCACAAAAGCCGGCAAACCCATCGCCGTTCTCGACATCGACAGCCGCCAACTCGTCGCTTTCGACGACATTGACAAGCGTTTTCTCGAGCAAGTGGCGCAACTGCTCACCGACACGTTGTATTAATGCCAGCCACAGAAGCTCCATGCAAGTGCTTATTGTGCATTCGTCTTCTGCTTTTATCTCGCAAATTTTGCCCATTTTCAGTTGCAGAGTCTGCCATGCACTTACATCCGAAACAAAATTTGCATCGCTAATAGCAAAAAACAGCGGAGATGTTGCTCAAAACCAGTCTAAAGCGAAAGCCAACTAGGCTCGGGATTGTGATTTTCTAAACAATCTAAGTTGGTAAGTTTATAAAAACGCTCGGCAAAGAGTAACTGGTGGTATCAATACCAACCAATGGTAGCCACACTACCAGCGTTTGGTAGCATCAGTACCAGATTCTGGTAGCCATACTACCAGCCTCTGGTAGCCGCGGTACCCGCGGCGTGGTACAGCCACATTGAAGTAAACTTGCCTGCAAACGAAACCACAAATGCGCGCGCAATGCTTATACTCCCACACCCTCTAATCATTATGTTTGCTGCGAATATGCCGCTTGCCTGCAAAAAGCAAAAAGCAAACAATGCGCCAATGTCAAGAGATGCGTACAGGTTTGATTTATCTTGCACAGCGTGGCGAATATTTTAGACTGATAACACAACGCACAACCGCCAGTGCATCATCATTGTTTACTGGCAACACCTGCTTAACACACAAATTGCACCGCTACGTCTCTTAGTGCTTTTACCTTTATTTTGACAAGAGTCTTGAGGTTTTTGCTAAAATTGTTTGAGCGAAAAGAAATAATCGCTATATTTGCAGCCGCAAGCTTAACCAACTTGCCCAACACAATTTATCTACGCTAAACGATTTGCCCTATGACTAAATCTTTACTCACTGCCGCATTGACATTGTTGCCCCTTTCCATCAGCGCGCAACAGATTACTTATGCCTACGATGCCAACGGAAACCGCACCGCCCGCACCATTGTGTTACAGACACGAGCGGCGAAAAGCATGGTGCAAGCAGCCGACACAGCCTTTCTTTACGAACACTTGGCGCAACAACAGCTGCGCATATATCCCAATCCTGTTAAGGAAGAGCTTACCATTGCACTGGATTCTTACACGCCAGAGATGCAAGGCGAGTTCTCACTTTATGCCCCAAACGGCGCACAGCTCGTTAAGTGCGACTTAATGGGCGATATTACCAAGGTGAACATGGCAAGCTTTGCCAAGGGCATATATGTGCTGCACATCCGATTGGGCGGCAAAAACACATCGTGGAAGGTGATTAAGGAATGACACACTAAACAACTAACGTTATGAAACAGATCGCTACATTTGCCATCGTTTCTTTTATGGCTTTATTTTCTCAAAGCAATGCCAGGGCAAGTATATACAACAGAGCATACAACAACTTATCAGACAGGTTTAGTGACAACACAAATAAACTGCTCGAACCAGACTCTGTGGTGGAACGCAAAGTGCTTGAAGAGGGCGACACCGTTTACAGATACATGCCCAAACCCGTCGACTTGGGGCCAATCATCAATCAAACGCCAAGCAAATCGCCCAAGAAACGAGCGTTGAGGGCCAGCCGGCCAAATGATTTCGGCGTGCCAAAGTTCGACAACTATGCACAAGGCAACAGGTATGTGGGGCGGATAGCAATACAAGAAGGCGTTTCGCCCTCTGGTGCAAAGACCTATTCCATACCCATAACAACGGCCAATTGCTGCGGAACAGCTCCACAAATGGCCATCACCTACAGCAGCCAAGCGGCCAACGGAGCGGCCGGGTATGGCTGGAACGTGTCGGGAGCTTCAGCAATCATGGCGGTGGGCAAGTCGATAATGTTCGATGGTGTTACGGCTTCGGCCGACTTAACACAACCCGATGAATGCCGATTTGCACTGGATGGCGTGCGCCTTGTGGACAACACTGGCGGGTTGAGCCAATACCAGTATGTAACCTCGCGCGGATTTACACTGGTGAAGAAACATTGTTATGGCGCACACGTGGCCTATTTCACCGTGGCTTACCCCAACGGCAGCACGGCCACTTTCGGTTTTAAGGACAACACCACAACCAGATACCTTTATCCACTGACCGAAATCTGTTATTCAAACGGTTATCGGATGAACTTCACCTACGAGGAGTCGGGCAATTGCTATTACCTTTCAAAAGTGGCGTATGGTGGGAAAACAGAACACGACCATACAGGGTTGTTGCTGTTTAGCTATGCAAACCGAACCGACTGCACCGAGGCTTTCGTTGCCGGTATAGGCATAAAGCCCAACAAGCTGCTGAAAGGGGTTGTGTCGCAGACAAAGGTGAATGGCAAGTTTGAAACGCTTTGCTCATACAAACTCACGCATGTGGAGAGGGGCGTAAACCTGCTAACCCAGTTGGATTGCGTTTCGGACGACGCCGCATTGCCCCCTTTGCAGTTCGCCTATGGCGAGGGAGAGGATGCGACTCAAGCCAGATTAGTGGAAAGTTCCCAGCTTCTCCTCACCAAATATTTCGCAAACGACTCCAACACAAAGAAACCAATATACCTACGCGGCAAGCTTGTTAAGAACAATTATGCCGACGGCCTGTTGGCGATGCCCGGACATTTCCACCAATACAAAAAAACAGGTGAGAGGGTGATAACGAAGTTTTTCGTTAAACAACGTTATGCAATAGGGGAAACGATGGTTCCTAGTGGATATGTGGATAACGGAAAGATATGGACCGCACTCATCTCAACGGGGAGGGGTTTCGCAAAAAGGCAAATGCCTATTGTAAATAGGGAAATGTGGGACAAGTACCTGATGATGGACGTGGACAAGAACGGACTTGCTGACCTGTTGTGCACACGGGATGGGAACACACGCCTGTTTCTGAACGTGAACGGCAAGCTGCAAGAAACGGCTTGTTGCAACTTCAGCCTTTCTCAAAACACTCAGTTACTGCCTGCAAACGTCAACAATCCGTGGGGAATGAGCCAGCTCGTGGCCATAAGCAACGCTGTTGTGAGCTGCTATAACTTCACAACAGACGAAAACAGCAACCGCATGCTTACGGGTATGGCCGACAGTTATGGCCTTCTGCAACACAACCGCTACGAAGATATGACAGCGGAGTGGAGCAACTACGTACCTTCGCGTTCTACCTATGCCTATCCTTATTTTAACTTCATGGCTCCGCTGCGGCTTCTTTCATCAAGTATCACGTATAGCGGCCGTGAAATGCTGAAACATCTTCGCTACACCTACTCGGGGGCAGTGGCACATCGAACAGGCTTTGGCTTCGTGGGGTTTGAGAACACACGGGTGGATGAGGGCATGAGCGGGAATTACACCAAAGAAAGGCACGACCCAGAACACCTTGGCGTGACTACGCACATCGAGACGCGTGAAAAAGACGTTTATATGTCCTATGCCAATGCCTTTCTCGCTCCGAATAAAACCTGTAATCCATTGTTAATGTCTTTGACAGAAGACTTCAAACTAACGGGTGCTTGGAAAGAAACGCTGTTTAGGTACGACGAATTTAACAACCTTACCCAGCAACGCACCTCGTTCGATGAGGACAACCTTTACACAGAAGAAGGACAATCCTACCGCAATATTGTCACTCCCGAACGCTATCAGCTCGGATTGCCACTAACGAAGACCACCACCTCGGGGCGCAACGGCAGCACTTGGACAACGCGCGAGGAGATTACATATAATGCGGAGTGGCGGCCAGAGCGACAAACGACTTACATCAACGGCAACAAGACGGGCGAAACGCATTGGACGTATGACGCACACGGCAACATGGCCAGCGAGAAGTCGGCCCCTTACAACGTCACTGAGCTGCTTGGCAACACCTACACCTACGATGCCAGCGGCAGAAACCTATTGACAAAGACCAATGCCTTGGGGCAAACCACCACATTTGCCGACTACGACAAGTGGGGGCAGCCGCATCGCATCATCGACCATAAGGGTAAAGCCACCACAATCGTTACCGATGCGTGGGGAAAACCCACATCGACCACTTCTCCCGACGGCGTAACGGCCACAACCACCACGGCATGGGGCGGTAAAGAGCTCTACACCATCGCCAAAAGCGTTACGGGGCAGCTCGATGTAATCGTGCATTACGATGCCCTGGGGCGCGAAGTGCGCAAAGGCAACAGGCGGTTCGACGGCAAATGGCAGTTTGTGGACAACGTTTATGACGTTAAGGGCAGGCTAGAAAAGACATCCTTGCCCTTTAAGGGCGATGCTCCCACGCTGTGGGCTACCTACGAATACGACGAATACGACCGTCCCGTGAAGTTTACCGAGGCTTCGGGCAAGGCTACTACGTGGAGTTATGCCGAGTTAAGCGTCACCGAGACGAAAGGGGGCATCGCAACAACGAAGACAACAGACGTGTCGGGTGCGCTGATAAAGGTGGAAGACCCAGGCGGAACCATCACTTATGCCTTGCGCCCCGACGGGCAACCCAGCGCGATTACCGCGCCAGGCAACGTAACGACCACCTTCGAATACGACAACTTCGGCCGCCGAACGGCCATTGTAGACCCGAGTGCAGGTCGCCGAACGTTCTCGGAAAGCTATAATGCCGACGGCAAACGCACGGTTGTGGAAACGAATGCCGATGGGAAAAGCATCACGACCCTGTACGACAAATACGGACGGGCAACAGAAACGAGCCGACGCGAGTTCAACACCACTTACACTTACACAGATGATGGTTTGTTGGCGAGCGAAGAGTCGAGCAATGGCACATCAAATCTTTATTCTTACGACGAATATGGCCGTTTGGCGTGTTCTCGTGAGAACGCCCTTGATGGGAAGTACCTGCAAAAACAGTTCCAATACGATAAGGGGAACGTGTCGGCCGTGTCGTATAGGTCCGCAAGCGGTTTCTTGTGCGAGGAGAGATACGAATATGCCAACGGGCATAACGTGGAGATTAAGCTACAAGACGGAAGAAAAGTTTGGAAACTGACCGAAGAAAACGACTTGGGGCAGGCACAAAAGGTGCAGTCGGGAGTCGTGGAAAGAAATTATGGTTATTCAGAAACAGGGTTGCCCAGCATCTGTCGTTACAACAACATCATTCCATATTCTATTTATTATACCGACTTTGGCTTTAATTACGAATTTGATGCGCAGACAAACAACTTGCTTTCTCGCACCAATTGCCGGTATAAACATGCCGAATACTTCTCATACGACAACCTCAACAGGCTTACGAGAATGAGCTATTACGCAGGCGACTCGCTAGTTGCATATGCAGCCAATGGCAACATCGTGCAGAAGCGTAACGTAGGAACAATGTCATACGCAAATGCCGCGAGGCCTTACCAGCTCACCTCCGTCACTCCTTCGGACACTAGCATTCCATTGCGCGACCAACGCATCAGCTACACCTCATTCATGTGTCCCGAACGGATTGAGGAGAAAGGATATGTCGCCAAGTATGATTACAATGCCGCTGCCGACCGCGTGCGAATGAACGTCACTCATGGTGCGCAAAACGTGCTTACGCGGCATTACATTGGCAACCAATACGAATGTGATATCGACTCTTTTGGAGAAATCACAGAGCGACTTTACCTTGGCGGAGACGCTTACAGTGCGCCAGCTGTTTTCATAAGGCATGAAAACGAAGGTGGGAACGTTTACCAAATCATTCGTGATTATTTGGGCAGCGTCGTTTACGTCACCGATGACAACGGCTACCTGAAACAAGAGTTGGAATATGATGCTTGGGGACGTTTGCGCAGTCCCTCTTACATTGAGTATTATAAGGAGGGTGAAGAGCCCACTTTGCTGCTCGGGCGCGGTTATTGCGGCCACGAACACCTGCCGTGGTTCGGGCTGATAAACATGAATGCCCGCCTTTACGACCCCGTACTTGGCCGCTTCCTTAGTCCCGACCCCTATGTTCAGATGCCCGATTTCACACAAAGCTTCAACCGTTACAGCTATTGCCTGAACAATCCGCTGAAGTATGTGGATAAGGATGGGAAGTTTGCATGGTTCATCCCTGTCTTAGTCGGGGCCGTAATAGGCGCATATTCAGGTGCTGTGATAGCTAATGATGGAGAATACAACCCTGCAAAATGGGATTTCCATTCAGGAAAGACATGGAGATACATGCTTGGTGGAGCTGTAGTGGGTGGTGCCAGCGGATATATCGGTGGTGCTATCGCAGCATCTGGCATCCCCTTGGCCAACACTGCATCCATTGCAGCCGCATCATTAATCAATTCCTTTGGAACTTGGGCTTATACAGGCGGGCAAACTCCCATCTCCGTCAGCATTGGTTTCGCATCTTATAATTTCTCGGATGGAACTTTTGGATTTCTAGGGAAGAAAGGCAATTTGGGTATCCAAACCCTGGGATATGTATTAGGTGCCTTGAACAACCTTGCCGATATTGGAAAAACGGGCTATCTCCTGTTAAATACAGAAAAGAAAGACCTCATCAACCATTCAGCCATAAGAGAGATGGATGGTAAAACAATCATTTCTATAGGACCTGGGAAAGAATGGATTGTCCCAAAAGGTTCTGTTGACCATTATTTGAATAGGTTCTTAGGAGCCAATGGTGCAACAAACAGATATTCAGTTAAAGGGGTCGACACTATAATAAGGCATGTTAATACCAGCACAATAAAGACATATGGAAGAATGCTTGATGTTTTAACTAAGGAAGGTCGTGGAATTCTTCCATACAGTTTCTTGTATAGCTCTTGTTCTACACATACGGGGCTTGCGCTTAATTTAGCTGGCATTCCAACTTTGTTCATTCACCCCTATACCGTATTAGGTTCTATATGGCTGTGGAATATCGGGATTACACCAGCTTTGATTAATAATTCATTTCATTTTCAGACAAGATAATTATGAATTTGATTAGACATATTGAACTTGGTTTTGCATTCATGCTGGCAGCATGTACTTGTCTCCGAAGTGGTGGAGACTGCAAGATAAAGGAAATTGTAAGCGAAACGTACAATAGCGACAGTACATGGACTATCCATGTTGTATTTCATGGCCGTCCCGACAAGTTACAACGCAAACAACTTGTTAAGGAGAGGATAACTAAAGAGCACCCAAATGAAACATACAGAATTTCAGAAATGAAAGAGTATAATGGAAAAAAGTATAACAACTACATTTATCAAATCCCACATCGTTAATTTTATGGTAAAACTTCTAGTGACATTCATCGTCGGCGGCTTCTTGTCTGCCTGCACCTCATCAGCTTTAGTTGTGCCGTCTGCAAATTATCCAGTTGAAAGGTTGGGGATATATGAAGCAAAGGTGCATGCGCTTTCAGAAATCCCCACAGAGATATTGGGCGAAATAGATAAGATGGGTGTAGACAACTCATCATATCTCAATGAACATGAAGCTAATTTTTTGGGGTTGTGTATGGAATAAAACCGCAAGTGCTAAGCCTTATTGGCAAGAAAGTCGGTTTTCTGAGCAATAAGGCAGACTATTTCCGGTATACACACAACCAAGCTAACCTTGTTGGCGGAAGCGCAATGTATGTATTTAACGCGAAACAGAAAGCAGAAAGTGGCGGTTACGACGCTGCCGTGGTGTATTGGCGTAAATTTTTGTTGCGTCCAGAATGGGTTGTTAAGCGTTTGAAAGCAAAGAAAGGCGATTAGGTTCGCCTCCTTTGCATCATTGTAATCATGCAAAACCGTTTTAAGATGAAGATAATAATAATGCTATCACTCCTCTTGCTGCCATATCCCAGCATGGACGCGTTTGGGCAAATGTTTTTCCTTGTAAGAGCGTATAAGAACATTCCTCAAACAGTTATTAGCAAGTCTGAAGAATTGGGAGTGGACAATCGTTTGGAGTTAACCCGTTTGGAAGCCACTTACATCCAAGCGCTATTGAAAGATGGCGACAAACAGGAACTTGCAGGAAAGCGAATTGCCTTTTTCTCAGGTAGTCTAGGTGCCAATTTAGTTGGTAAGATGAGCTTTTTTCACATCGAAAAACTAATATTGAAAGACAGCACAGACGTTACACCATATCCCATCGGGGAACTCTATCTCTTCTCAGCCAGTCAAATAAAGGAGAGCGGCGGTTATGATGGGGCCATTGTTTGTGGAAGCAAAAAGCTGAACAGTATAAAGACAATGGTTAAGCGATTGCGGAAGAAAAGTAGGCGTAAGGAAAAATGAGCCGTTGCATATACTTTAATAAATTGTAATGTACGCGAGATAATGAAGAAAATAATATATTTCAATGTTGTGTTGTTATTTTGGGGCTGTGCTTTAATGAATAAACACAATGCAGGAGTAAAAGACAGAGTGGAACATCTCGTATCTCTAAATAGCGAAGACGGGGAACGTCTTAATGCTCTTTTTGATAAAGAGCGAAATAGTTTTAGCATTACAAATAAAAAAATCGGCTTTCTAACAGGACCTTCTGGAAACGATTTGAGTGATGCGTCTACATATTTGGCTATGCACGAGAAGCATTCTACCAATACCGATTATCCTTGTGACAAAGGGAAACTATACATCTTTACACCGAAACAGAAGGCAGAAAGTGGCGGTTACGATGCAGCCGTGGTGTATTGGTGTAAATTCTTATTGCCCCCAGAATGGGTTGTTAAGCGTTTGAAAGGCAAGAAAACCGATTAGGTTCACCTCCTTTACGTAAGTTTCATGTCGCTGTTTGAAAGGCCCGTGGCAGCCTAAAGAGGTAGTAAAAACATACAGGTTATGGCACATCTAAAACGGCCATGCAGAAGCCCTTTCACAAACTTTCGCCCACAAATCATCCGCGGCACGCGAATATTTCGCTGCCGCTTTGTGGCTTTTCTCTGTTTTTATTCCTATCTTTGCAACAAAAGCCGTACGCACAGCCCGAAAGGCGACCTGCGAACAACGGCAACAACGATATATCATAAGCAAAAAAGAGAAATGAGAAAACCAACAAGTAGATTGTTATTCGGCATAGCCGCCGTGGCTTTCACCGCGACGCTCACCAGCGCAAGCCGCAACGACAACGTGATAACCAAAGAAAACGGCATGACCGTTGTCAACACCACCGAGCTGTCGCGCGACATCAAGGGCTTCAAAGGCACCACACCCGTGAAGATTTTCATCAAGAAAAACAAGGTGGTTAAGGTGGAAGCACTGCCAAATCGCGAGACACCCAAGTTCTTCGACAAGGTTAGACCCATGCTCAAATATTGGGAAGGAAAAACCGTGAGCAAGGCTTTGAAGGACGAACCCGATGCCGTTACGGGCGCAACGTTCTCTTCGGATGCCATCATGAAGAACGTGCAGGTTGGCTTGGAATATTACAACAGCCACAAATAAGCGCGCCTAAGCCGGCCGCCTAAAAGGGAAACCACTTGCAAAAGGCATAAGCCGAACATCCAGATGCACTCTGAAGCAAGGGCTTTCAAACCACAAGCAAGGGCCTCAACCACCCATTGCAGCAACCTTAACAACCCATAGTGGCGGGCAAACATGCAAGGCAACCGCCCCAAATGCCTGCCCACCACTACCCCACCACCGTTCGTCACCACCACTACAACCACCCTAAACAGTCGTATTTATGAACATCGCTAGCCTTTTTTCGCTCGCCCAGCGCAGCATTTGCACCGCCAGCCACGCCCCAAGCCATGCAGCCATGCGCCTTCGCCCTTGCGCAAAGGTGGTTTTAGCCTGCCTTTCCTTGCTCTTTTTCAGCCCCGACATCGTGGCACAAGTAGGCCAAGGCACGCCTAGAAACATGTCGCCCATCGACCTAGACAGCCTAAAGGGCGACCGCGCGCTGATACAAGTCTGGCAAAAGACAGGCGGTTTTGGCGACAAAGGGCTCGTCGTCAACCCGCTCGACGCCATCAAAGGCCGCCTGGCCGGTGTAAATGTGTCGCGTGGAGGCGACCAACGGCAAGCCAGTCTCACCAGCGTACGTGTGCGCGGAACCACTTCGCTAACGGGCGGAAACGACCCGCTCGTGGTCATCGACGGCGTTTCGAGCGACCTTGCCACGCTTTCCACCATCTTCCCGTCGGACATCCTTTCGTATCAAGTGCTGAAAAACGCCTCCGAAACGGCCCAATACGGCTCGCGCGGCGCATCGGGCGTAATCATCGTAACCACGGCCAAGGGGGCGCGCGGCAAGTTCCACATCTCTTACGACGGCAATGTGGGCTTTGAAACAGCGTATAAAAACCTCAAAATGCTGAGCGGGCGCAATTACGTTGCCACGGCAAAGGCACTTGGCCTAAGCGTTAACGACGGCGGCGAAGACAACGACTACTTGCGCGCCATTACGCAAACGGGATTTATACAAAATCACCATTTGGCCTTTTCGGGCGGCACAGAACAAAGCAACTACCGCGCATCAATGAGCGTGATGAACCATCAAATGGTGGTGCGAACCAACAACTACCGCAACTTTACGGCCAAATTCGACCTCATGCAAAAGGCTTTCGACGATTGGCTCACCGTTAACTTCGGGCTGTTCGGCTCGTCGTTATCCAACAAAAAGATACTCGATACGCAGAGACTTTTTTATTCTGCCGCCTCGCAAAACCCCACTTTCTCCACCCAACAGAACGCCGCAGGAGGCTGGGACGTTAACACCCTGGCCTCGCAGATTACCCACCCCATGGCACTTTTGCACCAAAAGGACCACGACCGCGGCTTTAACATCAACACACACCTGTCTTTCGACTTCCCCCTCGCCAAGGGACTTACCGCCCGTCTCTTTGGTTCGTACTCGTTCACAACGCTCGAAAACGACATATTCCAACCCACTTGGACCGAGGCGCAAGGCAAAATGTACCGCCGCGAAAACAAAAGCGAAGACCTACTTGGCAGCGTGCAACTGAACTACAACAACACCTGGGGCGCACACAAGCTGCAACTGACGGGCACGGCAGAATATCAGAACAACCGCAAGCAGTTCTTCTTCACCACGGTGAAAGGCCTTTCGAGCAACGATTTTGGTTACGACAACCTCACCGCGGGCAGCATCCGCCCCCAAGACGGCACGGGAAGTGGGTACGAATCGCCCAAGCTAACCTCGTTCATGGGTAGCCTTTCGTACACGCTTTTGGGGCGTTACGCCCTTTCGCTGACGCTCCGCGCCGATGGTTCGACGCTTGTTGGCAAGAACAACACGTGGGGTTACTTCCCTTCTGCGGGCTTGGAATGGAACGTTAAGGAAGAGAAATGGCTGAAAAGCGTGCTTTGGCTCGACCAATTTAAACTGCGAACCAGCGTTGGCCGCTCTGGAAACCTGGGCGGAATAATGGCTTATTACACCCTGCAAATGTTGATGCCCAACGGCATTGTGCCCCATTACGGCCGCCCCACCGTTACCTTGGGACAACTGCGCAACATCAATCCCGACTTGAAATGGGAAACGCGCACATCGTTTAATGTGGGTATGGAGGCAGGATTTTTCAGCAACCGCATACACGTTTACGCCGAATACTACCACTCGAAAACCACAGACATGCTGTACAACTACGACGTTAGCGTGCCGCCTTTTGCCTATAACAAGTTGCTGGCCAACATCGGCAGCATGAGCAACAGCGGTATGGAGTTTGGCCTTGGCCTGGACCTCATCCGCAAAAAAGATATGGAACTGAGCGTAAACATGAACCTTTCGTTCCAGCAAAACAAGCTGCTGTCGCTCACAGGAATGTATAACGGCGAGCAATTGTCGTCGCCCGACATCACGCCCATTGGCGGATTGACCGGTGCGGGCATGCACGGCGGACACAACTTCATTACTTATCAGATAGTGGGACAGCCCCTTGGCGTGTTCTATCTGCCGCATTGCACGGGACTAACCCAAAACGCCGACGGCTCGTACAGCTACACCTGTGCCGACCTAGACAACAACGGGCGCACCAATTTGGAAGATGGCGGCGACCGCCGTGTGGCTGGGCAGGCCGTTCCAAAGGCCACTTTGGGGTCGAACATCAGCTTTCGCTATCGCATGTGGGACGTAACCATGCAGCTAAACGGTGCCTTCGGGCATAAGATATACAACGGAACGTCGCTCACTTATATGAACATGGCCAGTTTTCCCGACTATAACGTGCTGCGCGAGGCACCCAAACAAAACATCAAAGACCAAACCGCCACCGACTATTGGCTGGAAAGGGGCGACTATCTCAACATTGATTACCTAACCATCGGCTGCAACTTGCCCGTCCGCTCGCGCTTTGTAAACGCGCTGCGCCTGTCGCTCAGCGTTAACAACCTCGCCACCATCACAGGTTACAGCGGTCTAACGCCCATCATCAACAGCTATGTAGTAAACAACACGCTTGGCATCGACGACAAGCGTTCGTACCCTCCGTATCGCTCTTTCTCGCTAGGGCTTAGCGTTCAATTCTAACTTCTCACCCAAAACCACGCCCATAATGAAACCCAAAACGCACATCATACACCTAACCCTAGCGGCCATTGCGCTGCTGGGCATGTTCGTAAGCTGTCTCGAAGACGATCCACGCGACCGCATTTCGGAAGACCAAGCCATCACGTCGCCCACTTCCTTGTGGATAAACAGCATTGGCACCCTGTACAACAACATCGGTTCGGTCGAAGATGGAAGCGGACTTCAAGGCACAAACCGAGGCATATACGATTATAGTACCTTCACAACCGACGAGGCCATCGTGCCCATTAGGGGCGGCGACTGGTACGACGGCGGCTTTTGGAAACGGCTGTATACCCACGAATGGAGCGCCAACGACCTAGAACTGTACAACCTTTGGTGCTACCTTCTCCAATCGGTGGTGTGCTGCAACGACGCCATCGCCCTCATAGACAAGCACAAAAGCCTGCTCAACCAATCCCAATTAATGGCCTACAATGCAGAGGCAAGGGCCATCAGAGCCATGTATTACTATTACTTGATAGACCTTTTTGGCAATGTTCCGCTGTTAGAGAAAAACCAAACGTCAGTTGCAGAGGTGTCTAACACACGCCGCAGCGAGGTGTTTCGCTTTGCCTTTAAGGAGTTGCAGCAGGTTGCGCCCTATCTGGCAGATGCCCATTCCAACCTGCAAGGGCAGTATTATGGCAGGCTAACCCGCCCCGTTGCTCATTTTCTATTGGCCAAACTAGCGTTAAACGCCGAGGTCTACACCTGCGACAACCCCGTGCGCCACGCCCGCAAGCCAGGTAAGGACATCCTTTTCACCGTCGATAACGAGCAGCTTAACGCCTGGCAAACCACCATCCGCTATTGCGAAAAGCTGCAAGCGGCCGGCTATACGCTCGAAAACAGCTATGCCGACAACTTCAAAGTGCACAACGAAACCTCGCGCGAGAACATCTTCACCATCCCGATGGACAAGAACATCTACCCCAACCAATACCAATATCTCTTTCGTTCGCGGCACTACAACCACGGCAAGGCATTGGGAATGGGGTCGGAAAACGGCCCCTGCGCCACCATTTCCACCGTTCGCGCCTTTGGATACGGCACACCAGAAAAGCTAGACACACGCTTTAAGCTGAACTTTTATGCCGACACGGTGATGGTAGACGGTGATACGGTACGGCTAGACAATGGCCAACCGCTGGTGTATATGCCTTTGAACGTGGCCATAGACCTCACCACCTCACCTTATATAAAGACAGCTGGCGCACGCATGGCCAAGTACGAGATTGACAGACACTCCTTTTTAGACGGGAAACTGCAAGACAACGACATCGTGCTGTATCGTTATGCCGACGTGTTGCTGATGTTGGCCGAGGCAAAAGTGCGCAACGGACAAAGCGGACAGGCCGAGATGGATGCCGTTCGAGCCCGTGCAGGCATGCCCTCCCGCACCGCCACACTAACTAATATACTGGAAGAACGTAGGCTGGAACTGGTGTGGGAAGGCTGGCGAAGGCAAGATCTCATACGGTTTGGCCGCTTTACGCACAGCTATGACCTGCGCCACGCCCTGGAAAAAGAAGACACGGGCTATACAACCATCTTCCCCATACCCAGCCGTGCCATCGGTTCAAACGGCAACTTGCGGCCAAACAGCGCGTTTTAAGCACTGCAAAGGGCCGGTTTTAGCCCATAAGAACGGGTAGGTTGCTTTATTTTGCCACCAGGCTTGTGCCTAACAATCCAGTACAATCCCACTTGTACTGCCACTACAAGACCCTTGTACTGCCACTACAAGACCCTTGTACTGTGACTACAAGACCCTTGTACTGCCACTACAAGACCCTTGTAGCGTGGCTACAAGACGCTTGTAGCGTAACATCAAAGATGCTTGTTGTGGGCTATCATCCTTTGGTAGCCCCACAAGACGGGTAGCTAACGCGTCATTGTGCAAAGGGTGCTCGTTCTGAAATCAAGTCTTTTGGTCCATAAAAGCTCATTTTACGTCCTTAAAAACGTCCAATCTACACTTTTTAAGTTATTAAATGTTTGCAACTGCACATTTCTTTTGTCGTATCGTTAGAAATATATAAATTTGCAAATATAATCAAATCCCTACATAAGCGATTGACTCTATGAACAAGAAAATTTGGATACCAACCATCATCGTGGTGCTAATTCTGGCCGGCGCAACGGCTTATCTCTTCATCAACCTCAACAAACAGAAGGAAGAAAACGCCGCCATCAAAGAGCTGGCAGAGATAGACAAGAAGGAGATGGAAAACGAGTATCAGCAGTTTGCACAGCAATACAGCGAGATGAAAACGCAAATAAACAACGATTCCATCGTGGCGCAACTCACCGCTGAACAAGAAAAGACACAACGATTGCTCGACGAGCTGCGACGAGTAAAAAGCACCGACGCACGCGAGATAACACGCCTGAAGAAAGAACTGGCCACCGTTCGCGCCGTTATCCGAAGCTACGTGATGGAGATAGACTCTCTTAACAGGGTGAACGCCAACCTTACGCAAGAGAACACACGCGTAAAAGGGCAGTATGAGGCCGCAACAAGGCAGATTGAAGGCCTTAGCAGCGAGAAGCGAACACTCTCAGAAAGGGTGGCCATCGCCGCACAACTTGATGCAACGGGCATACAATTGGTGGCCAAGAACAAGCGCGGAAAGTCTACCGACCAAATAGAAAAGGCCACAACGCTGCAAGTGAGCTTCAACATCACACGCAACGTGACTGCTGCCAGTGGCGTTAAAGACATCTATGTGCGCATCATGTCGCCCACAGGAAACCTGCTCAATGGTGCCGGGTCGTTCAGTTACGAAAACCGCACACTGCAATACTCCATGAAACGCAGCGTGGAATACAACGGAGAAGAAACGCCCGTGAGCCTCTTCTGGAACGTTTCGCAAGCACTTGTGGCCGGAACATATCAGGTAAGCATCTTTGCCGACGGCAACATGATTGGCTCGCGCAGCTTCGCTTTCAAGTAAATTGTAGCACAAAATGCCTCTAGGCATCGCCCACTAGCAGGCATCACCACACAACCCTTAACAAAACCATGCAAAAGAAGCGGCAATTAAAAATCAAAATCATCATCGCTAGCGCGGTTCTCATCGTGCTAACGGCTGCTGTTGCCATAGCCGCACTTACCATGAACACCCCGCTTCCCAAAACCATTGACGGACAAGTGGAGGTGTTGCAATATTCGGTGCAAGTGCAACAAAAGGGAAAGGTGGTGGAGATAAGGGTGAAAGAAGGCGACTATGTGGAGGTGGGCGACACGCTAGCCATATACAGAACCGACGACACACCCTTGCCCGAAGATGCCACGCTCGAGCTATTGGCCACCACTTTGCACCCGTATCGCACTGGGAACAAAACCGTTGACCGAGCCTACGGCCGATGGCAACAGGCCAAAGCTGTTGAAGAACAGGCCGCCCGCATCTACAACGAGATACAACAAAAGTTCTTAAACGGAAAGGCTCCCGCACGCCTTCGCGACAACGTATGCAGCGAATACAAGGCCTTGCAGGTGCAAACACTCTCGTTTAAAGCCGACTACGAGGCGGTGTTGCACAACTTCAAGACAGAGAAGACCAACTCTTCTGGCCCGCAAATCATCGCCATCGTAACCAAGGTGGAGGGAGAAGTGAGCGAAATAAACGTCAAGCGAGGCGAACAGCTGTCGGCTAGCAACACGCTGATGAGCATCGCATTGCTCGAAAACCTGTGGGGGAGCGTGATGGTTAACCGAAAGGAGAAGGCACAATTCAAGGAAGGCGACACCATTCAGGTGTTTTGCAAGCCATTCAACATGAACATGCGCATGCGTGTGTCGGGATTTAAGGCCAACTTCGACTTCCTTGACTCTGAAAACTACAAGCAAGGCAACGAGAATGTACAAACGTGGGAGATGCAACTGCGCCCTGTGTACAAGGCAGACGGCTTGCGACCGGGCATGCAACTGGCCGTTAGCCTGAAAGATGAGGATGAGAAGTAAACGATATGCCTGGTTATGAAACTGCCTTTGCTGCATTTTTATAACCCGCCTAAAGCCCAAAACCGCAACGTAATCTAGCCGCAAAACCATAACAGACACCACAAAAAAGATGCAAAATGATGGATGATGTATTATTAGTGCTCAATTTATTGTTGCTTGTTTTGGTCTTCACGCTCGTGAAAGCCACGTATATACGAAAAACCTACAAAGATTACCACGAGTATACCTACGACAAGTATTGGCCACAAGTTTTGCACGAGGGGGTGCTGCCATTCGTTACAACCGTTGTTGCCATGTTTCTGTTCTTAGATTGCTTACTGCTGGTCGCTGGCCAGAACCGTGACGACTGGCTGGTTTTCCTCATTTTGGTGCCAGCTTTCCTTTTTTACATATCCATCCCCATAGCGTTGCTTTATGCTTATGCGCTGTTCCACTATTCTAGTTACCGCAACACCTCCACCGGTTACATGTATTGGGTAAACATCATAAACGCTGTTTTGTTTGGCATCATTGTTATCACCGCCGACATTCGCGGCATATAATAAACGCGACACGTAAGCAAACCATTTTCCCTAAACCTCAAAACAAACCTATCATGGATTCAGAAAGAGTAATGATTCTCATCGCCGCCATAAGCATTATCACCAACTTGTTGTGGTTCCAGCCAGCGCAAACAGCTGGGCAAAGGCAAAAAGCAAACCTACGATACGGCGTTGGAACGTGTTCTCTACGTATTCATCCTGCCGGTTTCCCTCGCCATCTTCTCTTTGGGAATAGCAGGGGGATGCATTTCGCGGCTCACGAGCCAGGAAGAGTTCCCCGGCCTGATGTCATTCATATCCTTGTTCATTCGATATCCAGTGGCATTGTATGCCATTTCCACAATCGGGATTACATTATACATATGGTCGTTGGTTCACAGCATAAGGCATTACAACACCAGTGCAAACATTATGTATTGGGTGCATGTGGTAAACATCGCTCTGATATTGGCAGCAGGCGCATTTGGCAACCGCATCTGTTGAACACACAAACAACCATTACCCCTGCTCAACCATGCAAGTAGCCATGCTTAATCCAACTGAAAAACTATATATCATTAGGGTTTGCATCGCAGTCTTAATATTTCTGCTATGCGTAAAGCATGAAAAGCATCAGAAAGCCGCAGAACACGCTTACGAAACTAGCCCACCAAATGCATTCCACAGAATGGCATTGCCATTTGCCGTGCTACTCGTAACGTGCATTTCCGCCATTTCATGCCTTGTTTTTCTATGCTTTGGCGGCTGGAAATTCGTATTATACCTGCTACATAATGAACAAGAGGCAATAATCTACCCCTCATCGGCCCTGTCCTGCCTGTGCATCTACTCGCTTTGGTATAGTTTCACCCATCACAACCGCCATGCAAAGTTCATGTTTAAGGCCAATATAGCCAGTCTGGTCTTGCTTTTTGCAGCAACCGTTATCGTTTCCGTACTATATTACACTTAGGGAAAAGAGGAGGTACACCACGCTATCTTCGCGCCACGCTCAACAATGGCACAATCTTTGTTGTTTTAATTACCTAGAAAAGGCGGCATTGAGAAGCCTACGAGCTAAGCCAGCAGCTTCCCAACTGCATGGGAACGACCTTGCCAACTCGTCAACTAGCCAACTTGTTAGCTCGTCAACAACAACGCATTTCACTTTCACTAGCCCTTTAGAAACGGGGTGGGGTGTGGTTTCTTATTTATTTCAACTCAGATTTTAGCAAAACATTCATTATTATAAATACAAAAAGCATTATGTTAAAGAAGAAAATCGAAGAAGCACTCAACGCACAAATCAACGCCGAGATGTGGTCGGCCTACCTTTACCTGTCAATGGCAGCCTATTGTCACGCAAAGGGACAGCCCGGAATGGGGAATTGGTTCGAAGTGCAGTTTAAGGAAGAGCAGGATCACGCCAAAATACTCTTCAACTATGTTATCTCGCGCAACGGCAAGGTAGACCTTCGCCCCATCGATGCCGTTCCCACAGAGTGGAACGATGTGCTAAACGTGTTCGAAAGCTCACTGCGCCACGAACAATCCATCACCGAGAGCATCAACAAGTTGTTCGCACTCACCTCCGAAGAGAACGATTATGCCACGCAAAGCATGCTGAAATGGTTCATCGACGAGCAAGTGGAAGAGGAAGAAAACGTGCAAACCATCATCGACAACCTGAAAATGATTAAGGACAACGGCTATGGCATCTACATGATAGATAAGGAACTGGGTCAACGCACCTACAACCCTGCCACGCCTTTGGCATAAAAGCCACGTGTTTTTTTTGCGGCTAAAGTGCTGAAACGCTGCTTCCACAAACCTCAATTTGCCTGTGCAAGCCACAGGCTAAGCAACAAAGCAAACCGCAAAACAACACATCTTCCACACTCCATGCATGCTTATCACGAGCATGCATGGGGCTTTTAGTTTGTGAGTTTACAAGTTAACGAGTTAACAAGTTAACAAGTTGACGAGTTAACAAGTTTATTAGTTCACAAGTTAACAAGACATTCGCACACGTTCCTCTCAAAAAATGTTAACCTCAAAAATTTATAAACTCAAAAGCTCATCAACTCAAAAAAAATCCTAACTTTGTAGAATAGACAATCTTGCCCAACTTCATCAGTAACAGACAATCAAAAATTTCTTATGAAAAAATGTCCATTCAGCGGTGTCAACAAAGTGAGATACCTATTATCGCTCCCATTATTCGCCATTAGCTTGTGGCTATTGGCATCGTGTGACGTTGCATCTACATTAAGCTTTATCGACGGCACAAACACCCACTCAATACAAACGTCTAACGGAACGGTTAATGTGAAATCCTTCTATTTCCAATCGTTCAACTATTTATATTTCGACCTAAAGGGGAATTACGAAATAGACCCCGACTCTCTGTTAGTTGCATTCGACGACGAACGCCTTTCGTTCCTCTCTGCCGAAAGCTATAAGACGGCGAGTGGCGACATCAGCAACCGCACAAGCATTGAAAACAGCGACATCCAGGCACGACTGGCCATCAACATAACAGGCAATAACGTAGACCTCAACCGCATAAACATGTATATCTTACCATGCAATTATCTCTTATGCGAGGGCAAGCCCGTACTAACAGATACGTTGATAATATCCCTGCGCTGCCATATAAAGAACTTCTTTTGGGAAAAACCAAGACTAAGGCCAATAGTAAACCGCAAGAAACAGAAGTAGGCTTGGCAAATCTGCACAAACGCTTAGCATATTCATCCAAACATAGGCAAAACGCCTTGACTTGTTGGTGTTCTAACCATAGTAGCCAAGCTTTTTGCTTTAAAATTAAGGCAATTTCATCCCTATTCATTATCTGGATTGTGAAGTAAACGCCCATAGATGTGTTTGATTAAGGTGTACGGCACGTGTCAGACACTTGTACGGCAGCTGCCAGACACCCACTACCTCTATGGCATCGCAGCAGAAAAACCAAACATTCGCCTTTCAATAATGCAAACAACAACTTGCCATAACCAAGCAATAGCCAATCACAAGCTAGCAATAGCCAACAATAACCCTAGCCTGCATCAGCTACAAACGTGAATTGGAAGCACAAACCTGCTAAATACCAACAAATAGTGATTGCAAGAAAGGTTATTTTTTATTAATTTTGCAGCCGAAAATAAAGAAACTTAGAAATAAGCGATAATTTACTTATTCGTTTTACTGACGTTATCTACTTGACAAACAAGGTATTCGGGAACAACAACGAAGCTAAAAGGACACTGCGCAGGGGCTAATACGCTCTATTATCGCGCGCGTAATGTGTCCAAGCATCCCCTTGTTGTCGGGTAAAAAAGCAGTAGCAGAAAAAGCAAACATCCCCAAAAACAATGATGCGACAAACATTCAGGAAGCTATTCACCAGCGCATTTGCCGCCTTTTCGCTTGCCCTATGCATGCCAACCCACGCCCAAGAAACGGCCACGAGCAAGGCCATGACCGACTCGGTGCACCGCATTGGCGAGGTGGTGGTGCGTTCTAACCAGATGTTGGGCAGCAAGTTCGAGGCTCGAAACCGCACGGGCTCGGCCTATTACCTATCACCCACCGAGCTGGCCAAGTTTGGTTACACCGACATCAACCGCATGCTGAAGAGCGTTCCCGGCGTAAACGTGTACGAAGAAGACGGCTTTGGGCTTCGCCCCAACATCAGTTTGCGCGGAACGAAGGCCGAACGAAGCGAGCGAATCTCGCTGATGGAAGACGGCGTATTGGCTGCTCCCGCACCTTATGCCGCGCCTGCCGCCTACTATTTCCCCAATGCCGCCCGCATGTATGCCATCGAAGTGCTCAAAGGTAGCAGTCAAGTGCAGTACGGACCCTTCACAACAGGCGGTGCCATCAACATGGTTTCAACGCCCATTCCACAGCGAATGTGGGGTAAGGCACAGCTTTCGTATGGCAGTTACAACACTTTGAAGAGCTATGCAGGCTTTGGCAACCGCCATAAGCACGTGGGTTACATGGTGGAATACCTGCGTTACCAGTCGAAAGGCTTTCGTCGCGACGAGCCAGACAACCGCACGGGCTTTAAGCGCAACGACCTCATAGCCAAGGTTTCGGCGCAAACCGACAACGAAGAGGGAGTGAACCACCTCTTTGAACTTAAATTTGGCTTCGCCAACGAAACCTCCGACGAGACCTACGTTGGTCTTTCGCGAGCCGATTTCGCCCTACGGCCTTACTTTCGCTATGCTGGTGCACAACGCGACCAACTTACCACGCGCCATACACAATGGGTTGGCACCTACATCATTGAGAAAGCCAACAAGTGGAAGATAACCACCAACCTCTATTACAACCGTTTCTTCCGCAATTGGTACAAGCTTAACGATGTGAGAGCAGGCTACACCAAGCCCGAAAAACGTTCCATCGCCGACGTACTTACCGACCCCGACACCAACAAAGACTACTTCGACATCCTCACTGGCGCAAAAGATTATCTGGGCGAAGCCCTGATGTTGCGCGCCAATCACCGCAAATACCACTCGCGCGGCATACAGTCCAAGGGCGAATATCGCACACGTATCTTCGGCGGATACTTCACTGCCGAGGCCGGTTTGCGCTATCATGCCGACAGCGAAGACCGCTTTCAGCAGGATGATGCCTACTCCATGCAGCAAGGCACAATGCAATTGTTTCTTCCAGGCCTGCCCGGAAGCAACGCCAACCGCATAACAACCGCCCATGCATGGGCTGGTTACGCGCTAACAAAATGGGCTAAGGATGCACTTACGCTAACATTGGGCCTGCGATACGAAGATGTAGACCTGCTGAAACGTGATTATACCGCCGCCGACCCACGCCGCACGGGCATGGTTCGCATCGAAACGCCCAACCACGCACGCGCTTTCTTACCGGGCTTTGGCTTCAGTTACCGCTTCTTGCCCGTGCTTTCGGCCTTCGGCGGCGTACATAAAGGCTTCGCTCCGCCCAGTGCCACCCTCTATCAAAAGGCCGAAAGCAGCGTAAATTTCGAAGCAGGCTTGCGCCTTACCACCAACAATCTCAAGGCAGAAGCCATCGGCTTTTACAACAACTACCACAACATGCTGGGCAGCGACTTAGCTGCGCAAGGCGGACAAGGCACACTCGACCAGTTTAATGTGGGCAAAGCCGTGGTCAAAGGCCTGGAGCTGATGGTGCATTACCAACCCCTACCCCGCCATTGGAGCGTGCAATTGCCCCTGCAACTGTCGTACACCTACACCGACACGAAGATGAAAAACACCTTCAGTAGCGAGTCGTGGGGCGACGTTGTCTATGGCGACGAGATACCTTATATATATAAGCACGCCTTCAATGCCCAGCTTGGCGTGGAGCATAAGCGCATTGAAGCCAACATAGGCCTGCGCATTAACGGGGCGATGCGCACCCAACCGGGACAAGGACGCATAGCCGAACGCGAGAAAATTCCCGCACATGCCATCGTAGATGCTTCGCTTAAAGGCCACATCAACCGCCAAATCACCCTCACGCTTAATGCCATCAACCTCACCAACAAGGTGTATTTGGTGTCGCGCCACCCATCGGGGCTTCGCGCCGGACACCCACTTGGCATCTATGGCGGCGTGCTTTGGCACCTCTAACCACAACGCAAACCCCATCTGTATAGGCAAAAAGACTTATGACGACAAACATATCATCTCCCTTTAAGAAAACATTCGCCCTCTGCCTTGCGCTCTTGGCCTGCCTGCAAATGGCCTTGGCGCAAACCGAAAGCACCATAACGGGTACGGTGAAGAACGAACAAGGCGAAACGCTTGTGGGTGCTTTGGTGCAAGCCACAGGCACAAAGGCGCGCGCTGTGACCGACATCGACGGCCGTTTTTCGCTCGAAATCGCCCCCGGACACATGCTGCAAGTGAGCTATGTGGGCATGCAAACGCTGCGAACGAAAGCCCTATCAACACCCATGACCATCGTTCTCAAGGCCGACAGCCGAATGATGGACGAGGTGGTTGTAACTGGTTATCAGAACATTCGTAACCGCGTGTACACCGGAGCGGCCACTTCGGTTAAGATGAACGACATCAAACTGGAAGGTATAGCCGACCTCTCGCGTATGTTAGAAGGACGCGTGGCCGGTCTTTCCATACAAAACATATCGGGAACATTCGGTTCTGCACCACGCATTAACATCCGTGGCGGAGCCTCTATCATCGGAAACGTACAGCCACTGTGGGTTATCGATGGTGTGGTTTACGAAGACTTGGTACACCTAAACCTAGACCAACTGGCATCGGGCGATGCTGCCACGCTGGTTGGGTCGGCCGTTGCAGGTCTTAATCCTGCCGACATAGAAGACATTCAGGTGCTGAAAGATGCCTCGGCAACCTCTGTTTACGGTGCGCGCGCGCTCAACGGCGTTATCGTTGTGACCACAAAATCGGGTAAAAGAGAAACACCCTTGCGCGTAAGCTACGCTACCGAGAACTCCATCCGCATGAAACCGCGTTACAGCCAGTTCGACTTGCTGAACTCGCAAGAAACAATGGCCCTCTATCAAGAGATGAACGACAAGGGATATTTTGGGCTCCGCAATGCGCTTTACGGCCGAAGGGCAGGCGTTTACCACGAGTTGTACAGAGGTCTGAGCACCATCGACCCCACAACAGGCCGATACCAAATAGCCAATACGCCCGAGGCACGCAACGCCTTTCTGCGCGAAAGGGAATACGCCAACACCGATTGGTTCGACCTGCTCTTTACACTTAACCCCACAACCAACCATTCGCTCACCTTCGCCGGCGGCGGAAAAAACGTGGCTACATACGCCTCTGTGGGCTTTTATCACGATAGCGGTTGGACCATCGCCGACAAGGTTAGCCGCCTAACGGCCAACATCAAGAGCACCTTTTATATTAACGAGAAAATGCGCGCCACGCTTTCGGCACAAGGAAACATACGTTCGCAGAAGGCACCAGGCACTATGCCCCAACGCAAAAACCACACTCTGGGCGTGTTTGAGCGCGATTTCGACATCAACCCCTTCTCTTACGCCCTCGGCACAAGTCGCACACTGCGCCCATACAACGCCGACGGCAGTCTGGCTTACTATCGAAACAACTGGGCTCCGTTCAACATCCTGAACGAATATGCCAACAACAAAACCCATGTAGACGTGCTTGACTTTAAGCTACAAGCCGAAGGCAGCTACCAACTAACGACAGACTTGGCCGTAAAAGCCTTGTTTTCGGCCCGTCGTGCCAACACAGTCACCACACACGAGGTTGACGAAGGCTCTAACGTAGTGCAGGCTTATCGCGCCAACGACAACCCAACGGTTGCACAAGAGAACATCTATTTGGTGCGCGACAAGGATAATCCCCTGCTCCAACCAAAGGTTGGCCTTACCCACGGCGGCTTGTTCAACCGCACCGAGACATCAATGACCAGCTTTTTGGCACGTTTGGCCCTCGATTTCGACAAGCGCATGGGGCAGCACGACTTTAAAGCGTTTGCCTTTACCGAGGTTCGCGCCGCCAATCGCTCTAACCAACCCTTCCAAGGTTACGGCATACAATATGGTCGCGGCAACCAAGTGTACACCAATCCGCTTATCTTCGACAAGCTAACCAACGAAGGTAACAGTTACTTTGGACTGCATAAGCGCAACGAACGCGGCGTAAACTTCTCGCTAAACGGAACCTACGGCTATGCGGGGCGTTATGTTTTCAACTTCGTTCTCAACACCGAGGGTTCCAACAGTTCGGGTCGTGGGGCACGTGCACTATGGTTGCCCACATGGAACGTTGGTGCCAAGTGGAACATCGACCAAGAAAAGTTCCTTAAAAACCATGCTTGGATATCGCGCTTAGCACTTCGCGCAAGTTACGGACTCACCGCCAAGATGAACGAAGAGGCCATCAACGCCAACGCCGTTTACCAAAGTGGCATCGTAAACCGCTACCACTTTAACAACCGCGAGAACAAACTCAACATCAAACATCTTGAAAATCGCGACCTGACTTGGGAAAAAATGTACGAGCTGAACTTGGGTATTGAACTGGGAATGTTCAACAATCGCATCAGCGCAACCATCGACTTATACCAGCGCAACACGTTCGACCTCATCGACCTTGTACGCACTTCGGGCGTTGGAGGCCAGTACTACAAGTACGCTAACTTTGGCGACATGCGCACCAGAGGCGTAGAACTGGGTCTACACACCAAGAACATCGTTGCCGACAAGTTCTCTTGGACCACCAGTCTTACGCTTAGTGCCATGCATCAAAAGATTACTCGCTTGCTAAACACGCCCAATGCTTTCGACATGGTGGCAGGACGAGGCCGCGGAAACATCGTGGGTTATCCCAAGGGTTCGCTCTTTTCGTACAACTTCCAGGGGCTAGACGGCAACGGATTACCCACTTTCAACTTCGGCCGTTACCCTTCTAGTCAGAACGCTTACGCTAAAAACGCAGGCGCCGACTTTCTAGACACGCAGTATGCAAAGAGCTATCTCATCTACCACGGCCCCATCGAGCCGCAGGTTTTGGGCGGATTGAACAACACTTTCAAGCTAGGCGCGTGGGAATTGTCGTTCTTTCTCACCATGCAGGCAGGCAACAAGATAAGGCTCAACCCTACTTTCGACCCCGACTTTGCCGACCTCAACGTCTTCTCCAAGGAGTATTACAACCGCTGGCTCAACCCAGGCGACGAGCTGCGCACGGATGTTCCCACGCTGCCGTCGCAAGAACTCATCGCCAAAGTGGGCAAAGAGAACATCGAGAAAGCGTATAACACCTACAACTTTTCGCAAAATCGCGTGGCCGACGGCAGTTTCGTGCGTATGAAGAACATCTCGTTGGGCTACACATGCACGCCTGCTTTGCTCAAAAAGTTGCACTTGCACGCCGCATCCTTGCGCCTCAACGTCACCAATCCCTTCCTCATCTATGCCGACAGCAAGCTGAAAGGGCAAGACCCAGAATACTATCGCACGGGCGGTGTGTCGCTCCCCACACCCCGTCAGTTCACTGCCACGCTCAACTTAGGGTTCTAAACGGCAGTCGAACATACGATATAAACCCCACCAACACAACGAAAATCACTCCATATATAAATGAAGAATAACATCTTGCTACTGGCGTTGCTCGCGCTGTTTACAGCCTGCAACGACTTTCTGGACCAAAGTCCCGACTCCGATCTCGATGTGGCCATCGACACGGAAGACAAGATTGCCGAGCTACTTACGGGTGCTTACCCCCAAGCCAGCTACATTCCGTTTCTCGAACCACGCACCGACAACGTTGAGGAACGACCCAACGGCGTGCATTCGCGACTGAACGAGGCCATGTTTTTTTGGGAAGACTACGACCAAGAAGACCTAGACACGCCCCTAAATTATTGGAATGCCTGCTACAAAGGTATCGCCCAAGCCAACAAAGCATTGGAATTGCTCTCTACCTACCCCAAAAGTGCGCGCGTAAAAGCACTTTATGGCGAGGCGTTCTTGCTGAGAGCCTACCTACACTTCATGCTAGTTAACATCTGGGCACAACCCTATTCCACCCAAAGCACCGACCCTGGTATCCCCTATATCACCAAACCAGAGAAGGAGGCACTGGTAGATTATAAGCGACAAACGGTGAGCGAGGTGTACGAACTGATTGAGAAAGACCTGAAACGAGGCATAACGCTCGTTGCCGACGAGTATTACAAGCACCCCAAATTCCACTTCAACAAGAAGGCTGCCTATGCTTTTGCCACGCGTTTCTACCTCATGAAGGGCGACTGGCAGCAAGTGGTGGCCTATGCCGACTATGTACTTGGCGGCGACCCTAAGACCCAATTGCGCCCTTGGCGGACGTATGCAAACGAGTTAGAGTTCAGACATCAAGACCTGTTTCGTCGCTACACGTCCACCGACGAGCCTGCAAACCTCTTGCTAACCACCACCGAGAGCCGCTTGGCACGCACCCTTCCCACCGAGAAATATGGCTCTACGTTCAACATTGTAAACAAAGTGTTCGCCCAAAAAGGCATTGAGGGCGGTGGCGATTACGAGAAAATGAACTTCATCGGCACCTATATTTTCACCTCAGGTGTACTTGGTGTGCCTTCAAGTAGGTACTTGGCCAAGTTCGATGAGTTGTCTACCACCGAGAGTGTAGGCAGCAAACCACGTGGATTGTACGTCACCAACGTGCTGTTTACTGTCGATGAGGTGCTGCTCAACCGCATGGAGGCACATGCCATGCTAAGGAATTACACCAAATCTATCGACGATTTGCTGCAATACATGCAAGGAAAGTTTGGCTTTATGCCTTCTATCGACCGCGACGTATACACAACGACCAACCGCAACAACTACAAAACATACACCCCCTTCTACGGAATGACCCTCAAACAACTGGCCTTGGTGAAAACCATCGTGGGGTTCCGCCAGCAAGAATTCTTCCAAGAAGGCCTGCGTTGGTTCGACCTTCGCCGCTTTCATATCGCAGTTAAGCGTTCGTCTAAAAGCACCTACTACTTCCCTTTGGAAAAAAACGACCCTCGAAAGCTGTTGCAAATACCGGCCGAAGCCATCAACCGAGGCTTGGAACCCAACCCACGCGAGCGCAACGAACCCTTACATTAAAAGGCTTTTAACGCAAAAAGAACTATAAACAATGAATATAAAGAACATTATCTGCCTGTTGTTGCCATGCCTTTTGCAGGCCTGCACCAACGAATCGCTCAGTGAGCAAAGCGTGGTGGATGCAGGAGCGGTGCAAACCCCACAGACAGAGCTAGACCATTGGATAGCCGACAGCATAACCGCACCTTATAACATCGAGGTGGTTTACCGTTGGCAGAAGAACGCCAACACAGGTACAACCTTCGTTTCGCCACCAAAACCCGACAACGTGAAGGCCATTTTAAGGGCCGTTCGCGAACTATGCTTTGAGACTTATCGACAAGAAAACCTCGGAGGAGACCACTTCCTGCAAGGTAAAACGCCCCTACGAATATATCTATATGGTGGGCAGAACGTAGACGAGAACGGCGTTGAACTGCTCAACAACCCACAGCTCACGCCCTCGGAGATGTGTATCTTCCGCGTAGACGACTTCAAAGCAGGCGACGCCAACAAGATGTATGCCCTGATGCGCAGCGTTCATCACCAGTTTGCACGTCGTTTGGCAGAGCTTGTTGCCTATGATCGCGACAAGTTTACGGCCATAAGCGGGCATCGCTACACGAATTCGACCGAACCTTTGGCCGCTCCCTTGGGCTACTCGAAGAAAGAAAAAGACTACTTCGGACTAGCCGATTATGCCAATAAACGCGGCTTTTACACCATGCAAGCCTTTCTTTCGGCCGAAGACGACTTTGCTGAAATCATCAGTTCAACCCTCTGTGCCACACCCAAAGAGGTGAACGACGCCATCAATACAGCGCAAACTCCCGACCAAGACAGCGACCCCGAGGTACAGCAACAATACAACAAAGAGGCCGAACAAGCCTATAAAGAGATTGTGGCTAAGCAGGCTTTTGTGGAACAATACATGCAAAAAAGCCTGCACATCAATTTAAAGCAGTTGCAGATTGCCAGTCTGCGCCGCATAAACACCTACATCAAACAACATGCACAGTAATACCAAAGCTTGGCTAACAGCCATCATAGTAACATTACTTGCGGCTTGCGATGCCAGCCAAGACGTCTTCGACCGCTCGCCGGCACAGCGCAACGCAGAAAGCATTGCCGCCTTGAAAGCCGAACTAACCAACTCCGAGCATGGTTGGCGAGTGCTGTATTTCCCACGAACCGACTCGTTGCTCTTCTCCAATCCATCAGAATTAATCCCACAATTCGGTTACCGCGGACGATACGGCTATGGTGGAGACAGTTTCACCATGCGGTTTAACGCCGACAACACGATGGAGATGAAGGCCGACTTCACCCAACAAACAGCCTCCACACCACAGAAAAGCGAATATCGCGTGGGCCGAAACAGCTTCACACAACTGAGTTTCGTCACCCGCAACTACGTGCATCAGTTGGTTAACGATGCTTTTCGTGCCGCTTCCGATTGGCTATTCATGGGCAAGAACGAAGACGGCGACCTCGTTTTCCGCACTGCCAGCTACCTAGAACCCGCCCGCGAATACATCGTTTTCACCAAACTTGCCAGCGAAGAGCAATGGAAACAAACTGCAGATAGAGCTTTCCAAAACCGCGATTTCTTCGAAAGCATGGTCAATCCGCAACTCTCCATTCACCGTGGTAGCCGCATATTCTTCCGCAGCGACGTTTATGTAAAACGCAACGTTGAGACAAACCAATCGCTGTTACGCGAAATCAGGGAGAAGAAATACTACCTCTTTCTCTTTGCGCAGAAGAAAAATCCCATACCAGACTATCCTGCAAAAGAGATTGTTGGATTGGGTTCGGGCTACGCCGGCACAGAGCATGGCATCTCTTTCCGTGCTGGGTTGCGCTACGATAGCAAAATCATGTTCTTCGATTTCCAACGTGTAGGCCAACGTTTCGTTGCCGAACTGGTGGAAGTCTACGACCCTCTCTTGCGCAAAACACGCCTTGTAAGCAAGCACTTGCACCCAGAAGGCAAGCCAACGGGACTTGTTGCCGAGATTTGGGACGAAGGCGACGACCGCTGATACACCACCTTTAAAACAAACTGAACACATGAACGCAATGAAATATACGCTCCTAGCATTGGTCGCACTGCTTGTAAGCTGCTCGCGCAGCACTGCCGATTATGCCGACGAAGACTACGACACTCTCTTTCCTTTCACTGGTGTAGAGAAGCCCAAGGTTTCTTACGAAGACCAAGTAGTGCAATTGGGAAACCCCGATGCACCCGTTTCCGACTTCGTTTACCCCGGAGTGGAGATAACCAAAGACGTACGAACCTACGATGTTACGCTTACTTGCTCGTTTCGCGAGGTAGACATCTTGGGCAATAACGTGCCCGAGGCCGAACTTGCGTCGCGCTATGTGGTGCGTTATGTGGCAGCAAACCGTTCGCTCACCACCATTGCCACTAACAAAACAAACGAAGATGCAACGTCTTTTCTGTCTAACGGTCAGCAACACGAACTGCATTTCAAGGCCAAATCAGGTTTCCCCATGTACCTTTTGGTTAACGGCGTTGGTCCTCGTGGGTCGTCGATAAAGGCCACAATCTCGGCTATTTCCGAAGACGGATTTACCATTGTGAAGCCTCTGAAAGTGAACGAACACCAAAACGAAGAAGGAATAGGCAAGATAAAAGGCCCATTTTGCGCCTACATCATCTTGCCCTAACCCGCCCATACACATTATATATATATATAACGACACACGATGAACCACAAGATATTCTTGGCGCTTTTGTTGGCGCCACTCGTCTTTTCGTCATGCAATCGCTGGGAAGGAGAAACCGTTGAATCGGCTTATGTGATGCCTCCCTACCCAGACCCGCAGTACAAATTCGCAAGGAATGGAACCAGTAGTGTAGACTACTTGGAATGCACTTTACTGCGCTCCCCACTCGATTATATTTACGACAGCTACCTTAAAGAGGCCAGAATTGAAAACCGAACACTGCTGGAAACGATGAAGGGCTATTACAATAATGGCGAATTTGGGTTGAAACCGCGCCGCGAACTGTCGGCATCGCCAACCCACAAAGCCGATAGTGCCCTCGTAAAGAAAGACGTGGAAGACATCTTCAACCAAGCTGCTACACTCAGCGGAATGGGCAAAGAGGGGCCTGGAACTGCCCGTAACCAAAAGGCTAAGCCAGGAAAAGGCGGATATGTAGGCCGCAACATCGGCGATGTTAACCTCGCTTTTGCCAACGAAAAGGGTCTAGTAGTGGCCGAACTCTTCCAAGGTATCGTCTATGGTGGCATCTATCTCGACAAAATTCTCAACACTCACCTCAACGACAGCGTACTAAACAGCGACGCCCTACGCAAAAGCCACGAAGAAAACGTGCTTGTTGCAGGCCACAACTACACCGAACTAGAACATCATTGGGACCTTGCTTACGGCTATTATCAATTTTGGTTGCCTTACGTTCAGGCTGCCAACACGCCCGCCTTACGCCAATCGCGCATCACGCTTTACAACGCCTTTGCAGCAGGAAGGGCTGCCATTACCCAATATCACTATGCCGACATGCTGCACCAACAAGCCATTATTCGTGCCGAACTTTCGAAAGTGGCTGCCATAAGAGCCATTAATCTGCTTATGGGCGAAACCACAATGGCCAACATGGATGAGGATGCAGCCAACGCGCTTACCTTCTTATCGGAGGCATGTGGTGCTGTCTATGGTCTGCAATTCACCGTACAGGCATCGGGCAAGCCCCATTTCACCTACAACGAGGTAAAAACGCTCATCAACCAACTAACCGCCGGCAGCGGACTTTGGGACAAACAACGGCTCCTTGCCGACCCATCCACCACAGGTTCGCTGCGAAACGTGGCCTGGCAGGTGGCACAAAGGTATGGCATAAGTCTGCAATGAAACTCCATATACACGCCAACACATCAATAAGAACAATATGAAACAACTGCATATCTTTGCCCTCGCGCTTGCCTTTGCACAGGCAGGCATGGCCCAAACACACGAAGAGTTGGTTATCGACGGGGGATTTGAAATCTATGTTAAGCCTCAAAATGGCAATGAAGGCAGTGGCGAAGGAGGTACAGCACCCTCGTTCGACCCCTATCTCAAACCCCAGTATTGGTATTTCAACTCATCGCTGTCGCGCGAACGCACGAAAACGGCACACAGCGGCAACTACGCCATACGTGTTTTCCCCAATGGCGGGTCGTTCATCGCACGCGATAAAGACTTCAACACACATTATATAAAGGTGCAACCGGGTGCCGAATACGAACTTTCTTACTGGTATCAAGGCACTGTTACCAAGCCCAACATCTTGGTTTACATCGATTGGTATAAAGGCGAACAGCTGATTAAGAAAGAAGAACGGAAGGCACAAAAGGACATGGCCAAAGACTTTACGGGCACATGGAAAAAGAAAACGCTCACTTTTAAGGCACCTGCTGGGGTTGAATCGGCTGCATTGGGTTTCTACATACTATCTGTATACGAAGACGCCGACGCAGGAAGACACATTCTTATCGACGACATCTCGATGGTAAAAACCAAGGAAGGCGTTGTGCCCAACAAACCCGAACCGCCCGCTAACCTACATGCCACGCCGCAACAGCGAGAGATTGAACTGTCTTGGAACGCTGTGGCTGAAACGGACGTAACCTACGAGATAAGCATCGACGGCAAAGCAGCGGCAACCACACAAGCAACTAAATATGTGGTTACAAAACTGGAACCAGGGAAAAGCTACGCTTTCAGCGTGAAAACCATCAAAGGCTCTGTCGTTTCAGACGCATCTGCAACTGTGTCGCAAACCACTTTGCCTTTAAATTTCGGCGTAAACGAAGAAGACCGCATACCTTATTTATATATGGTTCGCGAGCAAGGAACGGCTCCACGCACACTACCGCTGTACTATCACGACTTAGCTAACCCCGATGCGCAAATGCGTTATTGGGTAGATGGCGAACCCGTTACACCCACATCTGGCGCTATTACTTTCAGTTCAAAAGGCGAACACACCCTACGCATAGAGATTGAAGAAACGCCAACGCGCAAATGGGAAATAGAATATAAACTAAACGTAGACTAAACGATGACAACACGAATATACAAAACGGCAAGCCGCCTATGCCTTCTGCTGGTTTTCGCGGCTATGGCATTGACTAGTTGCGACAACGCCACAGACACCGAACTTTCAGACATTGCCTTTGGCACCAACAACACCGACTCGGTGGCACTCAACAAGCAATCCACACGCATCGTATTGCTACGTGGCGGAACGGGAAAATACCAAGCCAACATCGCCGACTCGAAGGTGGCAAGCATCTCCATATCGAAAGATACGCTGCGCATCAATGGCTTCTTGGAAGGCGAAACCTACGCCACCATCCTTTCGGGCGACTTCAAACGCAAGCTAAAAATCAGCGTAGTGGTTCCGCCCATCAGTATCAGCGACTCCGAAATACGTCTTTATCCACGCGACGAGAGCAAGTTTGTTAGTCTTGCAGGCGGCGGCGACCTCGCTCGCCTCACCATAGACGACCCCGACAGCATACTCAACACCAAATGGAACGCCAAGACTGGCATCCTTGAGATTGCCGCGAGCTATGAAGGCGAGGCCAACATAAAGGCTATTGGCGAAGACGGCAAGTTTAAAACGCTTAAAGTAACCGTACGTTGCAGCGGGTCGGCACAAAAGGTGGGCGTATACGGCACCACTTCGCGAAGTATTTATCAACAGATGAACACCGTAATGGCCGTTCGCCGACCGGGTATTGGCGTTTAACGTTCGTAGGGCAGAACCAGT